>JBMTAR010000104.1:0-7232 GCA_049428925.1 Gemmatimonadaceae bacterium | reverse complement strand
CGCGCAGCGCCGTCGCGAGCTCGGTCGCATCGCCCCGGGCGAAGGCGAGCCGGGCGAGCGCGAGATAGGGTGCGAGGACGTCGGGGTCACTCGCCGCCTGCGCACGATACGCCTCGAGTCGCGGCTGCGCGCCATCACGCTCGGTGAGCGCCAGCAGCGCGTTGCGCCGGGCGAGGCGGAGCGACGGATCCTGCACCGCGGCGGTGGCGAACGCCTCGATCGCGCTCGCGGTCAGTCCGTGCCGATGGAGCACGACGCCGAGGTCGTTGAGCTGCTCGGCGTCCTCCGGATCGACGCGGTCGAGAAGGGCGAGCAGAATCCCCGCGTCGCGCGTCGACGCCTGACTCATCCGGCGAACGCCTGCAGCGCCTCGATGAGTCGCGCGGGCGCGAGTGGTTTCTCGAGGACCTGCGCGGCACCGGCCTCGACGCAGGCGGCGCGCACCGCCGCGTCCCCGAGCCCGGAACAGACCACAATCACCGGGGCCGGCACGATGGTGCGGAGGTCGTCGAGCAGGTCGAGACCATCCCGGTCGGGGAGGATGAGGTCGATGACCACCACGCGAGGGCGATGCGTCCGCGCTGCGGCGAGCGCGGCCTCTCCCGTCCCCACGCGCGCGACCACCGTCCATCCCGCCCCGTCGAGCGCGTCCCCCAGCAGGTCGCGCGCGAAGGCCGACCCGTCACACAGCAGGACCGTCGCCGTCATAGAAGCCAAGGTAGTCCAGCAGATCGGAGCGAGCCACCCAGGACGGCTCCTCCGCCGCGGCCGCGAGCGCCGTGCGGAGGTCCGCGGACAGTGGCGACCGCAACTCGACCGACGCACCGGAAACGGGGTGCGGGAAGATCAACCACGCGGCGTGGAGGAAGTGACGCCGCGGGGGCAACCCCAACAGCCGACGACCGCCCCCACCGCCGTAGGTGTCATCCCCCACCACCGGATGTCCCACCGAGGCGAGATGGACGCGGATCTGATGCGTGCGCCCCGTGTGCAGGTGGGCGCGCAGCAGGTCAACACTGGCGAACCGCGCGAGGCGCGTGAAGTCGGTGCGCGCCGGACGACCATCACGCCGCACCGCGATGCGCGTGCGGTCATTCGGGTCGCGAGCGAGGGGGCGGTCCACCGTGAGCTGATCCGCGTCGAGATGGCCCCAACAGAGCGCCACGTAGCGCCGGGTGATCGTCCGGGCCGCGAGCGCACCGCTCAGCACGCGATGCGCCCGATCGGTTTTCGCGACGATGAGAAGTCCCGAGGTCTCCTTGTCGAGCCGATGCACGAGCCCCGCGCGCTCCGCGCCGCCACCGGCCGCGAGCGCCTGCCCCCGACCGAGCAGGGCGTTCACCAGCGTCCCGCTCCAGTTGCCCGGCGCCGGATGCACGACCATGCCCGCCGGCTTGTCCACGACGACGACCTCCTCGTCCTCGAAGACAACGGCGAGGGGGATCGCCTCCGGGGTCACCTCACGCCCGGGTGGCTCCGGGATCTCGACCACGATCCGTTCACCCGGTTGCAGACGCCAGCTCGCCTTCTCCGCGCGGTCGTCGACACGCACGCGCCCCGTGGCGATGAGCGTGGCGGCCTGCGTGCGCGAGCGCCCCGTCAACCGCGCGACCGCGAGGTCGAGCCGTTCATCGGCGACCGTCGCGTCGAAGACGTAGCGGCCCGGCGCGAGCGGCGCCGCCGGATCGGTCACGCGCCCGTCGACCCGGTCCCGGCGCTCGGCTCGGCACGGACATCCGCTGCCGGCGCGACCCGCTCCTCTTCCTCGCGCCAGAGCACGATCGCGAGCAGGATCGCGCCGGTGCTCACCGCGATGTCGGCCACGTTGAAGGTCGGCCAGCGCCACGCACCGACCCCGACGTCCAGGAAGTCCACGACGCCGCGCCCGGACCGGATACGGTCGAGCAGATTGCCCAGCGCGCCGCCGGTCACGAGGCAGAGGGCCCAGACCCGCACGCGCGCGTCCGGCGTGCTCTCCCGATAGAAGCGCCACATCGTCACGACGGCGATCACGGTCAGCACCATGAAGATCCAGCGCGACCACGGCCCGAAGTGCAGACCGAACGCGGCGCCGGGATTGTAGACGAGCGTGAGCCGCATCCACTCCCCGAACACCGGGTGTGGAACGTACGCGGGCGCGAGCCGGTCGACCGCGAGCCACTTGGTGGCCTGATCCGCGACGACGATCGCCGCGGCCGTGCCGAGGAACGCGGCGGGCGCCAGACGCCCCGGGTCACTTCTTCCCATCTTCCTCCCGCTGCTTGCACGCGATGCAGTACCGCGCGTGCGGTAGGGCGTCGAGCCGGTCGAAACCGACCTCGCCACCGCAGTTGTGACACTGCCCGAACACCTCGGGCGTGCGGTACAGCCGACGGAGCGCCTGATCGACGTGCCAGAGGAACCGCCCTTCCTTCGAGGCGAAGAGGAACGCCTTCTCGCGCTCCATCGCGTCTGTCCCCTGATCCGCCATATGGAACGAGTAGGCGCCAGCGTCCTGGGCCGACGAGGACTGCAACTCATCGTAATGGCCGAGGTCCTTGAGCACGCGCCGCCGCTCCTCCATCAACCGCTTCTCGAAATACGCGATCTGCTTCTTCGGCATCGGCTTGAACGTCTTGTCACCACCGCCGGGGGTCGGGGTCGCCATGCGTCAGTCCTGGGTAAGGGCGATGCGTGCCGTCACGCCGTCGAGGTCGACCTCGGCCGTCGCGGGGAACGCGGGGGAATCGGGGAGCGCCTCGCCGATCGAGACCTCCCGGGCTAACACCTCACCGGCGATCCACGCGTCGTGCGCGCGCATCGCCGCCTGCACCTCCTCGGGGGCTGCGATCACCAACCGGATCCGGTCGCTGACCGCAAGTCCCGACTCCTTCCGCAGTCGCTGCACGCGGCTGACGACCTCGCGCGCCATCCCCTCGGCGCGCAGCGCCGGCGTGACCGTCGGGTCAAGCGCCACCGCCAATCCCTCACCCTGCTGCACCACCAGCGAGGACGCGGCCGACGCCGTGATCGTGACCCGCGACGCGTCGAGCAGGAGCGGACCATGGCCCGGCACCTCCACCGTCACGCTGCCACCCTGCTCGATCGCCCGCAACGACGCCTGATCGAGCGCCTCGACAATCGGCTTCGTCGCCTTCATCGCGGGACCGACCACCTTGCCCAGCACCGGAAAGTTGACCTTCCCCGCGAGACGCACCCAATCCGCAGCGGAATCGGCAAAGGTGACGGCCTTCACGTTCAGCTCCGACGCGACGAGCGGCGCGATGGTCGCGTGCCACGCCGGGTCGATGCTCGGCGCCACGCCGACGAGCGAACCGAGCGGCTGACGGACCTTGATGCCCGCCTGCTCGCGCGCGGCGCGCCCGAGCGTCGCGAGCCCGCGCGCCGCCTGCATCGCCGCCTCGAGCCCGAGATCGCGCGCCGTTCCCTCCGCGCGGCGGAACGCGGCGAGATGCACCGACGCCCCGGTGAGCTCGCGATGCATCCAGTCGGAGAGGAAGGGCGCAAAGGGCGCGAGGAGACGGCACGTCACCGTGAGCACCTCGTGGAGCGTCGCGAAGGCCGCCTGATGGTCGGCACCCTCGACCTCGTAGAAACGCGCACGCGACAGGCGCACATACCAGTTCGCCACGTCCTCGGTCACGAACTCCATCAGCGTGCGCGCGGCGCCGGTCGCGTCGAACGCCGTCAGCTGCGCGTCCACCTCCGCCTCGACGGCACTGAGCCGCGAGAGGATCCAGCGGTCGAGCACGGGCCGATCCGCCGCCGCGGGATCAGTCGCCGAGGGCGCCCACCCGAAGTTCGCGTACTGCGCGAAGATCCCGCTGTAGACGTTGCGGAGGGTCACGAGGAAGCGGCCCGCCGTCTCACGGATCACCGACTCGTCGAAACGGCGCGGCACCCAGACCTGCGCGCTCGACATCAGGAACAGCCGCACCGCGTCTGCGCCGTGCCGTGCCATCACCGCCATCGGGTCAACGGTGTTGCCACGCGACTTCGACATCTTCTGACCCTGCGCATCGAGCACCAGGTCGTTCACCACGACGGTGCGATACGGCGCGGCGCGACTCGCGGCGCCCGCGGCCTCCCCTGCGCCGCGCGATGCCACATCGTCGCCGTTGTTCGGCAGCGCATCTCCGAGCCCCGTGGCGATCGCGAGGAGCGAGTAGAACCACCCGCGTGTCTGGTCGACGCCCTCGGCGATGAAGTCCGCGGGGAAGTAGCGCGCCACCTGCTCGGCGCTCCCCGGCTGGTGCGGGTATCCCCACTGCGCGAACGGCATCGACCCCGAATCAAACCAGGTATCGATCACCTCCGGCACGCGCCGCATCGTCCCCGTGCCGCTCGGCGCCGGCCAGATATAGCCGTCGATGTGCGGCTTGTGCGGATCGAAATCGTCCGGAAGCGGCCGTCCCACCCGCGCGGCGAGTTCGGCGTACGAGCCGATTACCTCGACTTCGCTCGGATCCGCGTCGTTGACCCAGACGGGGAGCGGTGTTCCCCAGAAGCGGTCGCGAGAAATCGCCCAGTCGATGTTGTTCTCGAGCCACGATCCAAAGCGGCCCGCGCCCACCTCAGGGGGATGCCACGCGACGTCGGCATTGCGCGCGAGCATCCGGTCGCGATACGCGGTCGTCCGGACGAACCAGCTGGACCGCGCGTAGTAGAGCAACGGCGTGCCGCAGCGCCAGCAGTGCGGATAACTGTGCGTGAAGCGCTGCGACTTCCACACCTGGTCGCGCCGCTGAAGCTCCTCGATGATGGCCGCGTCCGCCTCCTTGACGAAGCGGCCGCCCACGAGCGGCAGATCGTCGGGGAAGGTACCACGCGCGCTCACGGGATTCAGGAAGGCCAGCCCGTGCCGCTGCCCAGCCGCGTAGTCGTCGGCGCCGAAGGCGGGCGCGAGATGCACCACCCCGGAGCCATCCTCGGCGGAGACGAACGCCTCACCGACGATGACCTCGTGGTTCCCCGCCTGCGGACCGCTCGCCGGATACGCCACCCAATCGAGCGGCCGCCGATAGCGCTGGCCCACGAGCGACCCTCCCGGCATCGTCGCCACGACCTCCCAGCGCTCCGACCAATCCGCACCGAGGACCGCCGCCGCGCGTGCCTCCGCGAGGATGATCGTCCACGCCGCGCCCGACTTCTTGCGAAGTTCGACATACGTGAGCTCGGGGTGCACCGCGAGCGCCGCATTCGACACGAGCGTCCACGGCGTCGTCGTCCAGACGATGATCCGGCGCCGCTCCGGGCCGTCGTGCACGAGATCGAGCGCGAGATAGAGCGAGGGATCCTCGACGTCCTCGTACCCCTGCGCCACCTCATGCGAGCTCAGCGCGGTCCCGCAGCGCGCGCAATACGGGAGGATCTTGTGCCCGAGATAGAGCAGCCCCTTCCGGTGCAGCGTCTGCAACGCCCACCAGACGCTCTCCACGTATTCATTCGCATATGTGATGTAGGCGTCGTCGTAGTCGAGCCAGAGCCCCATTCGGGCGCTGAGCCGCTCCCAATCCCCCTTATACGTCCAGACGCTCTCGCGACAGCGCCGGTTGAACTCGGCGACGCCGATCCGCTCGATGTCCTGCTTCCCCGAGATCCCGAGCGACTTCTCGACTTCGATCTCGACGGGGAGGCCGTGCGTGTCCCACCCGGCCTTCCGCGGGACGTGATACCCGGACATCGCGCGATGCCGGGGGAAGAGATCCTTCAGCGTGCGTGCGAAGACGTGATGGATCCCGGGGCGACCGTTCGCGGTGGGCGGGCCCTCGTAGAAGACCCACGCGGGCGCATCGGCCCGCTGGGCCTGCGCAACGGCGAAGACCCCATCGCGGGTCCACGCCTCAAGCACCTCGCGCTCGATGTCGTCGGCCGTGCGGTCGGACGGGAGGAGGCGATAGCGGGGGGCGGTCATGCGGCCCTCACCGGACGCTCGCCGAACAGCGTGGTGCCGAGCCGCACGAGCGTGGCCCCTTCCTCAACGGCGATCTCATAGTCGCCCGACATCCCCATCGAGAGCTCCGTCGCGGGATGCCCGGCGTCACGGAGCACCGCGGCGGCCGCGCGCGCGCCGGCAAAGACGCGCCGCAGCGTCCCCTCGTCGGCTTCGAACGGCGCCATTGTCATCACCCCACGCACCGAGAGCCCCGCGCGCTCGCGCAGACGCGCCGCCAGCGCAGGGACGTCGGCTGGCGCATAGCCCCCCTTGGTGTCCTCGCCGGAGATGTTCACCTGCACGAGGACCGGCAGCGGCTGCGGCACAGTGGAAACAGCCGCCCCCGCGCCAAGCACAGCGGTGGATTTCCGGCCCACCGCGTCGGCGGCGTCGACGAGGCTGTCACGATCGAGCGCATGGAAGAGCGAGAAGCGCGGGAGCGCCTTGACCTTGTTGGTCTGGAGATGGCCGATCAGATGCCACCGGAGCCCGCCCGTCGTGCACGGGGCGAGGGCGAGCGCCTCCTGCTTCGCGGTCGCCTCCTGGACCTTGTTCTCCCCGACGTCGGTGACCCCAGCCGCCCACGCCGCCTCGACCGCCTCGGGACCGTGGGTCTTGGTGACCGCGATGAGGGACACGGCCTGCCCGTGGCCGCCGCGAGTCACCGCGTCGGCAATCCGTCCGCGGGCCTCCGCGACGCGCCCTCCGACTGCCTGAAAATCCATAGCCGAGGAATCTACCCGAGGCCGCCAGAGGGAGGAACGGGGGGGGCCCCCCCCCCCCCCCCCCGTCCGACTCACGCGGGGCTCGGTTCCGGCCCGCCGAGGAGCGGCGGGATCCGTCGGGCCGGCTCGGCGGCCGGCACCACCGGCGTCACCACCGGCGGCGCGGCCGTGGGCGGCTCCTGCCGCGGCGGGAGCGGCTCGCCGCGCTCGAGGATCGCAATGTCTTCGCGAGAGAGGGTCTCGCGCTCGAGCAGCGCCTGCGCGATCGCATCGAGCAGCGCCCGATGCTCGGTGAGGGTGGTCGTCGCCCGGGCGTACGACGCGTTGATCACCCGCGCGACCTCATCGTCGACCTGCTGCGCCGTCCGCTCGGAGACCTGTCGGCGGCTCGAGAGCTCTCGGCCCAGGAAGACCTCCTGCTCGTTATCGCCGACGAGGATCGGGCCGATGGCGTCGGAGAGGCCCCACTGCGAGACGTAGCGCCGCGCGATCCCGGTGGCCTGCTGGATGTCGCTCGCCGCACCCGTCGTGACGCGGTCGCGGCCGAAGATCAGCTCCTCCGCCACACGGCC
>JBMTAR010000103.1:0-7248 GCA_049428925.1 Gemmatimonadaceae bacterium | reverse complement strand
GGGACGCGGACGGCGGATCAATCGAGCGAGAAGCACCGACGGGTGTTGCGGACTACGGCAGCGCCGAGCGCACCCACATCAACCTCGCGCACTCGCGCCAGCCGCTCGAGGGTGTACGCGCACCACGCGGGTTCGTTGCGCTTCCCTCGAAACGGCACGGGAGCAAGATACGGGCTGTCCGACTCGAGGAGGAGACGGTCTTCCGGGACGAGCCGAAGGAGGTCGAGATCCTCCCACGTGCGGAAGGTGACGACCCCGCTGAATGAGATGAACCACCCGGCGGCCAGCGCCACCTCCGCGAGTGGGCGCGGTCCCGTGTGACAGTGGAGGACACCGACAATCCCCGCCGCCCCCGCCTCCCGCACCATCACGGCCGTGTCATCCGCCGCGTCGCGACTGTGGACGACGACCGCCTTCCGCTCGCGCTGGGCGATGGCGAGCTGGTCGGCGAAGGCGCGACGCTGCTGCCGTCGGGGCGAATGGTCGTAGTGGTAATCGAGACCACATTCACCGATGGCGACCGCCCCCGCGCGCATGGCGGCCTCGAGCGCTGGCACGTCCCGCGCAGGTTCGTATCCAGCGGCGTCGTGCGGGTGGACCCCCGCCGTCCACCAAACGACCCCGGGGTGCGCCTCCGCGAGCCGCCGTGCGCCCACCGCGGCGGCAAGCGACTCCCCGATGCAGACGACGCCGACGCCGCCGGCCACGCGGAGTTGGTCGAGGACGCCCTCGCGATCGGTGTCAAAGCCCTCACCAGCCAGGTGAGCGTGTGAATCGATGAACGGGGGCGGACACGACAACGCCCCGTCGTGCTCGGCACGGCGGGGCGTCTGGTCCGACATTGGCACCGTCAGGCGCGGGCGGACTGGGCCGCCGTGCGGGCGGCGCCCTGCCGGGGCCACCGCGACTCGACCCAGAGCAGGATCGGCGAGGCCACGTAGATGGAGCTGAAGGTCCCGGTGAAGATGCCGAAGGTCATGATCCAGGCGAATGGCCGGATCACCTCGCCGCCCAGCACGAGGAGCGCCATCGTGGCGGCGAGGGTGGTCGCGTGGGTCAGGATGGACCGCGGCAGCGTCTCGTTGACCGAGCGGTTGAGCGTGTCGTACAGCGGCTCCCGGCGGTTGCGCCGCAGGTTCTCGCGGACGCGATCGAAGATGATGATCGTGTCATTCAGCGAGTAGCCAATCACCGTCAGGAGCGCCGCAATCGCGGTCAGCGAGATCTCAAGATCCATGAGCTTCACGAACGCGAGCGTGGCGATGATGTCGTGCGCCGTCGCGATGACCGCGGCCACGCCGAAGCGCCACTCGAACCGCCACGCGAGATAGGCGAGGGTCACTAAGAACGAGAACAGCACGGCGATCACGGCCCCACGGCGCAGCTCGGCGCCGACGCGAGGTCCGACAGCCTCGGTGCGTTCGATGGTGAACGATCCCGCACCGAACTCCGCCTCAAGGGCGGCCGAGATCTTGCGCGCCACGCCGGAGGCCCCGTCAGCCAACTCCGCGACCTGGGACTCCTCCTGCGCCCGAACGGTGTACTCAGTGGCCGAGCCGAACTGGGCGATCTCGGCACCCGGGATGCCGGCGCGCTCGAGGGTGCCGCGCACTCGTGCGATGTCCGGGGCCTGCTGGAACCGGAGCTGGAGCAAGGTGCCACCGGTGAACTCAATGGCGTACTTGTACCACCCGGTCACCGCGGCGGAGCCGAAGCCGAGGGCGACGAACGCGACGGTCACCATCACCGCCGTACGCCAATACTTGATGAAGTCGATCTTGGTGCCGTGGAGGAGACGCAGCATCAGATGCTCAGAGTCTGCTGGCCGCGCGCGCGCTGCAGCCAGACGAGGAAGAAGGTCTTGGTGACGAAGATCGATGAGACCATCGAGGCGACGATGCCCGCGACAAGGGTGACCGCGAACCCCTTCACCGGGCCCGAGCCATACTGGTACAGGACCGCGGCGGTGAGCATGGTCGAGACGTTGGAATCGACGATGGCGCTCATCGCGTGCTTGAAGCCCTCCTCGATGGCGGTGCGGACCGCCTTGCCGTGATCGAGCTCCTCACGGATGCGCTCGAAGATCAGCACATTCGCGTCAACCGCGATCCCAATGGAGAGCACGAAGCCGGCGAGCCCCGGGAGCGTGAGGACGGCGTCGAAGCCGGCGAGCGCCGCGAGGGTGAAGAGCACGTAGAGCGCTAACGCGCCAACGGCGAGCAGCCCCGAGCCGCGGTAGTAGACGACGAGGATCAACACGACCGCCAGCACGGCCACGACTGCCGCGCGGATCCCGGCATCGATGGAATCCTCGCCGAGCGTGGCGCTGATCTGACGGCCGTCGGCGACCTTGAGCGGGACCGGCAGCGCACCCGCCCGGAGCACCAGCGCGAGGTCCTGCGCGGCCTGGAGGTCGCGACCGCCCATCGTAATCTGCCCACGCGCGCCGATGGCGCTCTGAATGGTCGGGGCGCTCATGACCTTGTCGTCGAGGACAATGGCCATGTTGTCGCCGATGTGGCGGCCGGTCTCACTGCGGAACCGGCGACCGCCCTCGTTGTTGAACTGGAAATCGACCTTGGCGCCCTCGAGCGGATCCTGCGCCGGGGTCGCGTTCACCAGATACGTGCCGTCGATGATCGCGCGGGAGTCAAGCACGTAGAGCGCGCGGTACGCGTCAGCCCCATTCAGGATCGAATCCACGCCCCAGCGGACGTCCTTGCCAGGCGGGAGGGCCTCCTGGACCTCAGGACGCTGAAGCAGCGCCTCAATCGTCGCGTAGTCGCGGCTGGAGACCAGGTACTGGCCAGGCATCTGCCCCGGAAGGATCGCGCGGCGGAACGGCCCCTCGGTCGCCGTCGGCGCGGCCGAATCCCCCGCGGGGGCCGCCGCGCTGTCCGCGCGCTGCATCAGGGCCGTGAGGCCGGTGGCCGCCGCCGTCCCCGAATCGGTGCTGGCCGGCGCGGCGGCGACCGTGATCCCCTTTGCCTTGATGATCCCGTCGAGCCGCGGAATCACCTTCTCGAGCGCCTGCGACTCGTCCGTGATCTGGAAGCGCAGGAAGGCCGCCTTCTGCACGACCTCCTCGGCCCGCTGCTGATCGCTGATGCCCGGCAGCTCGACGATGATCCGGTCGGTCCCGACCTTCTGCACCACGGGCTCGGCGACGCCGAACTCGTCGATGCGGGTCCGGACGACCTTGAGTGCGCGGTCGAGCGCATCGCTCACGTCGGCGACGGCCTGCTTCGACTGGTCCACCTCGAGGGTGAGGTGCATCCCCCCCTGGAGGTCGAGGCCTCGCTTGAGCGGGACACGCTTGACGGTGTCGAGGACGAAGACGCCGTCACGCTTGACGCGGACGACCTCGGTCCGGGGGAAGAGCGCCCAGCCGGACATCGCCACCAGGGCGACGATCACGAGGACGCGAGACTTCAGGGTCTGCATACCGACGAAGGCTTGGGGGAACGGAGGAGACGAAACCTCGAAGAGTACCCGGCACGTCGAGGCAAGTCAATCACGCACAACGGCTTGCGTGTCTCACGCGAGGAGCGTCCGCGCGACACGCTCGTCCTCGGCCAGTTGCCTCACCAACGCATCGGCGGATGGGAAGGCGCCGGTGTCGCGCAGACGCGCCACAAAGTCCACCCGGACGCTGGCGCCGTAGAGGTCGAGCGAGGCGTCGAACAGGTGTGCCTCAATGGTCGGCGTCTCCTCTCCGAAGGTCGGACGTGGGCCGAGGTTGAGCATGGCACCGAACGGCCCAGCCGGGGTCTGGACCCGAACCGCGTAGACCCCCTCCCGCGGGAGGAGCTTATGGGGCGCCGGGAGGGCGATGTTGAGGGTCCGGTAGCCGAGGGTCCGGCCACGGCCCGCTCCGGGGACGACACGACCCGCTACGCCGTAGGGATGCCCGAGTGCCTCAGCGGCGCGCCCGACGTCGCCATCGGTCACGGCGCCCCGGATGGCCGTCGAGGAGATCGGTCGGCCATCCGTGCCATCGACCGGCGGGACCGACTCGACGGTGAACCCCCGGTCGGCTCCGAGCGCACGCAGGACATCGGCATCGCCCTCGCGCCCGCGGCCGAACCCGTGATCATGCCCGACCAGCAGATGGACGAGACCGAGCCGTCGGCAGAGGACCTCATCGACGAACGTCGCCGCGGTGTACGCGGCGAGGGCGCGCGTGAAGGGGAGGACGACGACGTAGTCGAGCCAGGGACCGGCCAATGCCTCCAAGCGCTCGGTCGCGACGGTCAGCCGTGGCGGCGCGGCGGCCGGATTGACGACCTGGAGCGGATGCGGTTCGAAGGTGACGAGGACCGCGGGGAGGCCCCGCTCGTCCGCGGCCCGTCGCAGGTGGTCCAGCACGAGCTGATGTCCGCGATGCACCCCATCGAAGGTCCCGACGGTGCAGACCGTGCGCGTGGTTCCGGGGGGGAGCCCGCAGCCGACCTCAGGCGGCATGCATCACCACACGCGGACGCCAGCGGTCCCGCTCGCGCTCGGCCAGGGCGACGAGCGCGCCTGTCCCCGGCGCCGTGAGGGCGCCCCACGGGCCATCGACGGCGGCGGCGACATCAATGCCGCGCACGACCTTGGCAATCTCCTCTGCCGTCAGCTCCTGCCTCGGCAGGTCGGGGAGCGCCTCGAGCGCGGGCCGGACCGCGCCGCCTCCCGCCTGCAGCGCCTCGAGAGCCACCGCGTCGGTGACGCGGAATGGGCCGCTCGCGGTCCGCCGAAGGGCGGTGAGATGCGCCGCTGAGCCACAGGAACGACCGAGATCACGGGCGAGCGACCGCACATAGGTGCCGCCGCCGCAGGTGATCTCGACGACCATCGCCTCCACGCGAGCGTCGCGCTCGGTGACCGCCCCGACACGCCACCGATGGATGGTGACCGGCACGGGCGCGAGGGCGACCACCTCCCCCTGCCGAGCGAGGTCGTAGGCGCGGCGTCCGGCGACACGCTTCGCGGAATAGGCCGGCGGGACCTGCTCGATGGTGCCGATCAGCCCGGGGAGGGCGGCGTACACCGCCGCGAGCGTCGGGAGCGGCGCTTCGCGGACGACCGTGCCCACGAGGTCCTCGGTGTCGGTCTCCGCGCCGAAGCGGATGGTCGCCTCGTAGACCTTCGGCTCCCCGGCCAGGTGCGGGAGGAGGCGGGTCGCGCGTCCGATTAGGAGGACGAGGAGCCCGGTCGCGAAGGGATCGAGCGTGCCCGCGTGCCCGATGCGGGACGTGCCGAGGGCGCGCCGGGCGACGGCGACGACGTCGTGGGACGAGACGCCGACGGGCTTGTCGACGAGCAGGAGCCCGTCAGTCGTCTCCGGGCGACTCGGTCGAGGCATCCGTGGCGGGCGGCTCGTGCAGGCTGGCGAGCAAGGTCTCGATGCGCGCGGCACGCGCGACCGACTCGTCGAGCCGGAACGACAGTTCGGGGGCGAACTGGAGCCGGAGCGCCTTGCCGACTCGGCTCCTGAGGTGGGGTGCAACGCCGCGGAGCGCCTCGATCGTCCCCGCGTGGTCGTCACCGCCGCCGAGCACGCTGACGAAGATCGTCGCGTGCCGGAGGTCACGTGTCACCTCGACCGCGGTGACCGTGAGGAGCCCGGTCGCGCGCGGGTCCCGCAGGCCGTGCGACAGGAACGCCGCGACCTCCTCACGGATGGCCGCCGCGACTCGATCTGGGCGACGCGGGTCACGCGGGGGCATCGTCCGCTCCCGTCCGGGGCCGGTCAGCTCGCCCGAGCCGAGTCGAGCGAGCGCGCGACCGACTCGGTGCGGTAGAGCTCGATCACGTCACCGACCTTGAGGTCGTTGAAGTTCTCGACGCCGATACCGCACTCATACCCTTCCTTGACCTCCTTCACATCGTCCTTGAAGCGGCGGAGCGACGCGAGCGTGCCGTCGTAGACCTCGATGCCGTCGCGGACGACGCGGACACGCCCCTGCCGGTTCATCAGGCCGGAGCGGACGAAGCAGCCGGCGATGACGCCGATCTTCGGGACCTTGAAGGTCTCGCGCACCTCCGCCTCGCCGACGATGACCTCCTTCTCCTCGGGCCGGAGCATCCCCTCGAGGGCGGCGCGGACGTCGGCGACGGCTTCGTAGATGATGCGGTAGAGCTTGATCTCGACGCCCTCGCGATCCGCGGCGGCGCGCGCCTTCGTGTCGGGGCGCACGTGGAAGCCGATGATGATCGCGCCGGACGCCTTGGCGAGGAGGATGTCGCTCTCGGTGACGGCGCCGACCGCACGCGCGACGACCTCGACCTGCACCTCCTCGTTGCTGAGCTGCTGCAGCGCGTCGGCGAGCGCCTCGGCCGGCCCGCCCTGGTCGGCCTTGATGAGGAGCTTGAGCTGACGCTTCCCTTCGCCCGACGAGGCCATGAAGTCCTCGAGGGAGACGGCGCCCTTCGCGGTGCGGCGGCTCCGCGCCTCGCGGTCGAGTCGCTCGCGGCGCTGGGCGATCTCGCGCGCCTCGGCGGCGTCCGCGACGGCGATGAACTGATCCCCCGCCATCGGCACACCCGTGAGGCCGAGCACCTGCACCGGGATGGCCGGCCCGGCCTCCTTCACCGGCTTGCCGCGCTCGTCAAGCAGCGCACGGACGCGACCGGAGTGGAGACCGCAGATGAAGTCGTCGCCGACGCGCAGTGTGCCCGTCTGCACCAGGATGGTCGCGACGGCGCCCTTCCCCTGGTCGAGCTGCGCCTCGACAACCGAGCCGGTCGCCCGGCGATCGGGGTTTGCCTTCAGGTCGAGGATCTCGGCCTGGAGGAGGATCTGGTCGAGGAGCTCGGGCACGCCCGTCCCCTTCTTCGCCGAGATCTCGGAGGCGAGGACCTGCCCGCCGAAGTCCTCGAGCACGACGCCGTGCTGCAGGAGGTCCTGCCGCACCTTCATCGGGTTCGCGGCCGGGAGGTCGCACTTGTTGATCGCGACGATCATCGGCACACCGGCGTTCTTGGCGTGCGAGATCGCCTCGATGGTCTGCGGCATCACCGCGTCGTCGGCCGCGACGACGAGGACGACGATGTCGGTGACCTGGGCGCCGCGGGCGCGCATGGCGGTGAACGCCTCGTGGCCCGGGGTGTCGAGGAAGGTGATGGTGCGGCCGTCGGGGAGCCCGACGTGGTACGCGCCGATGTGCTGCGTGATGCCGCCGGCCTCGCCGGCGACGACGTTGGCGCGGCGGATGTAGTCGAGGAGCGAGGTCTTGCCGTGGTCGACGTGGCCCATGATGGTGA
>JBMTAR010000102.1:0-7294 GCA_049428925.1 Gemmatimonadaceae bacterium | reverse complement strand
GGTACGTCGCGCAGCACCCGACGCTCGCCGGCACCTTCACGCTCTCGGGGACGACGATCGCCTTCGCGCTGATGGCGTACAGCTTCGCCGCGGCAGTGATGCCCGTCTGGCTCCTCCTCGCGCCGCGCGACTACCTCTCCGCCTTCGTGAAGATCGGCGTCGTCGTCGCGCTGGCCGGCGGCATCCTCTTCGTCCTCCCGCCGATTCAGATGCCCGCCGTGACCCGCTTCGTCGACGGCACCGGCCCCGTCTTCGCGGGGAAGGTCTTCCCCTTCGTCTTCATCACCATCGCCTGCGGCGCCATCAGCGGCTTCCACGCCCTCATCGCCTCCGGCACCACGCCGAAGCTCCTCGCCAACGAGACCGACGCGCGGATGGTCGGCTACGGCGCGATGCTCACCGAATCGATGGTCGCGACGATGGCGCTCATCGCCGCCTGCGTCCTCACCCCGGGGATCTACTTCGCGATCAACTCGCCGGCCGGGATCATCGGCACCACCGCTGAGGGCGCGGCGCAGGTGATCGCCGGGTGGGGGTTCACCCTGAGCCCCGCCGATCTCACCACCCTCGCCGCTCAGGTGGAAGAGACCTCCCTCCTCTCGCGCACCGGCGGCGCCCCGTCGCTTGCCGTCGGGATGGCGAAGATCTTCGCCGACGTCCTCGGGGGCGACGGTGCGATGGCCCTCTGGTACCACTTCGCCGTGATGTTCGAGGCGCTCTTCATCCTCACCACGCTCGACGCGGGCACCCGCGTGGGCCGCTTCATGCTGCAGGACCTCGGCAAGCACCTCTGGGCGCCGTTCGGCCGCGTCTCCTGGTATCCCGCCGTCCTCCTCGCCTCGGCGCTCTTCGTCTCCGCCTGGGGCTACTTCCTCTACCAGGGCGTGACCGACCCGCTCGGCGGGATCAACTCGCTCTGGCCCCTCTTCGGCATCGCGAACCAGCTCCTCGCCACCGTCGCGCTGTGTCTGGGGACCACGGTCATCATCAAGATGGGGAAGGCGCGATACGCCTGGATGACACTCCTCCCGATGTGCTGGCTCGTCGTCGTGACGATGACCGCCGGGTGGATGAAGCTCTTCTCTCCCGACCCCCGCGTCGGCTTCCTCGCCCACGCCGATGCGGTGCAGGCCGCGCTCGCCGCGGGACAGCTCCCGCCCGGCGTGAAGGATGCCGCCGGCGCCGCCCGCCTCCTCTTCAACGACCGACTCGACGCCGCCGTCGCGGGGATCTTCCTCGTCGCGGTGCTCATCATCCTCCTCGACTCCGCCCGCGAGTGGTTCCACGTGCTAGGCGGCCGCAAGCCGATGCAGACGACGGAGTTCCCCGCGATTCCACGCGGCACCGTCACGGCCGAGATGCGCGTCGAGCTCAACGCCCCGCCCTTCTGAGGTCCCGAATGCCCCGCCACCACGATACCGTCCCGACTCCCACCGTGGTGCACGCGCGCCACACCCCCGCGCGCGAAGCGCGCGCGCTCGCGTCGGCCCTGACCGCGCTGCTGGTCGCGGTGCCCGTCGCCACGTCCGCGCAGGCGCCTGCCGCACCGTTTGAGCTGTCCGTGCGCAACATCATGCGCGGCCCCGAGCTCTACGGACGTGAACCCCAGAACGTCCGCTTCTCGGCCGACGGGCAGTGGCTCTACTTCCGGTGGCTCGCGCCGGGCGCGGCGTGGAACGAGGAGCTGCAGCCGTACCGGGTGGCGGCACGCGCGGGCGCGGCGCCGGAGCGCGTGACGGACGCCCACATGGATTCCGTCGCGCCGATGCTCGCCGAGGGCCGCGCCTGGACCGGTGCCGCGGCCGCCCCGCGTGGTGGCCGCGTCGAGGCCGTCGTCGCGAACGGTGACCTCTGGCTGCGCAGCCGCATCGGTACAACGGTTTCGTTGCGGCGCCTGACCCAGACCAATGCGCCCGAGACCGAGGCACGGCCCGCACTCGACGGACGCACCCTGCTCTTCGTGCGCGAGAACAACGTCTACGCGCTCGACGTCACCACCGGGCTCACCCGTCAGCTGACCGATATTCGCAGCGGGGCGGCGCCAAAGGACCCGGAAGCCCTGACGCCGCAGCGCGCCCCCCACGCGGCGCAGCAGCGATTCCTCCTCGAGGTCGTGCGCGACGAACTCAAGGCCGACTCGATCGCCAAGGCGGCCCGTACGGCCGCCGAGGCGCGGCGGCTCCCGATTGTCTGGATCCCGACGGCCGAACGCATCAGCAGCGTCACCGTCTCCCCCGCCGCGAACGCGGCCCTCATCACGACGTACACGCCGCCGCAGAACGCGCGCGGCTCCGACGTCCCCGATTACATCACCCCCGACGGCTATCCGCGGATGATTCCGGGCCGCACGAAGGTCGGCGATGCGCAGGGCGTCACGAAGGTCGGACACCTCGATCTCGCCACCGGCGCGGTGACCTGGCTCCGGCTCGCCCCGGAGGGCGGCACCGCGGGCGATGTCCGCGTCGGCGACTGGAGCGATGACGGCGCGCACGCCCTCGTCTTCGTCACTTCGGCGGATTTCAAGCATCGGTGGCTCTGGGCCGTGGCCGCGCGCGGCGGCACCACGAGGCTGCTCGACCAACTCCGGGATGAGGCCTGGGTGAACGGCCCCTGCTACGGCTGCATCGGATGGACGCCGGACGGCGCCGCGTGGTTCGTCTCCGAGGAGAGCGGCTACAGCCATCTCTACGCCGTGCGCGCCGATGGCACGGGGAAGACGGCGCTCACCAGCGGCGCGTGGGAGGTCCTCGACGTCGCCCGGAGCCCCGACGGCGTCTCGTTCGAGCTCGTCACCTCGGAGCCCTCGCCCTTCACGCGGCAGGCGTACCGGATGCCGATGCGCGGTGGGCCCCGCACGCGCCTCACCGCCGGCGACGGCGGCCACGCCCCGGTGATCCACCCCATCGATCGCCAGCGCCTCGCGACCGTCTACTCCACGCCGAACACGCCCCCCGAGCTCTTCCTCGCGCGCGCCGGCGACGCGGAATCCGCGATGGCCCGCCTCACCGCGAGCACCACCGCCGAGTTCCGGTCGTACGCGTGGAAGGTCCCGCCGATCGTGATGGTCGATGGGCTCGACGGCGTGAAGGTCCCCGCGCGGCTCTACGAGCCGAAGGCGTTCGGGAAGGCGTCGAACGGCGCGGCGGTGATCTTCGTGCACGGTGCGGGCTACCTACACAACGTCCACAACTGGTGGTCGACGTACGCACGCGAGTTCATGTTCCACCATCTCCTCGCCGAGCGCGGCTACACCGTGCTCGACATCGACTACCGCGGCTCCGCCGGGTACGGGCGCGACTGGCGCACCGCCATCTACCGCTGGATGGGGGGCGCGGACATCGACGATCAGGTCGCCGGGTCGAAGTATCTGACCGCCGCGCACGGGATCGCGCCGGAGCGGATCGGGATCTACGGCGGCTCCTACGGCGGCTTCACGACGCTGATGTCGCTCTTCACCAAGGCCGAGTACTTCGGCGCCGGCGCGGCGCTCCGCTCCGTCACCGACTGGGCGAGCTACAACCACGGCTACACGGGTCGTATCCTCAACCTCCCGCAGACCGATACGCTCGCGTATCGCCGCTCCTCGCCGATGTTCTTCGCCGAGGGGCTCGTCGACCCCCTGCTGATCGCGCACGGGATGGTGGACACCAACGTGCAGTTCCAGGACGTCGTCCACCTCGCGCAGCGGCTCATCGAGCTCGGCAAGGTCGATTGGGAGATGGCGGTCTATCCCGTGGAGGACCACGGCTTCGTCCGCCCGAGCTCGTGGACGGACGAGTATCGCCGGATTCTCGAACTCTTCGACCGCACCATCGGCCCGAACGGGTCGAAGGTCCGCCGATGAGCGAGTGGCTCGCGCGCGCCGCGGCGACGCTGCGGCGGATCCTCGGGGCGCCCGACTATGCGGCCTATCTGGCACACCATCGGGCGTGCCACCCCGACCGCGCACCGCTCGACGAGCGCGCGTTCATCGCCGAGCGGTTGGCGGCGCGCTACGAGCGACCCGGCTCGCGCTGCTGCTGACGATCCACAGGGACGGCGACCGCGAGCAGGAGCGTCGCCGCCCCCGCCACCACCGCGGCGGCACAGAACGCCGTCGCGGCCCCGAGACGCTCCCAGGCGATCCCGAAACCGATTGACGCCGGGAGCGCGCCGACGCCGAGTGCGGCATTGAACCATCCGAATGCGACCCCACGCCGATCCTCGGGCACCAGATCGGCGACGAGGGCCTTCTCGACCCCCTCGGTCGCGCCGAAATAGAGCCCGTAGACGAGGAAGAGCGCCCAGATCTGCCACGTCGCCGTCGCGAGCCCGAAGCCGAGATAGGCGAGGGCGTACACCGTCCAGCCACCGATGATGAGCGGGCGTCGACCCATCCGATCGGAGAGACGCCCCCCCACAATGTTCGTCCCCGATTTCACGACGTGCAGCAGCGCCCAGAGGATCGGAATCTGCGAGACACTCACGCCGAGCGACGAGGCACGCAGCAGCAGGAAAGCATCGCTCGAGGCGGCGAGGGTGAAGAGGAAGAGAACGCCGAGGAAGCGCCAGAAGACGGGTCCGAGCGTGCCGTCGACGCGGTCGAGGAGCGCGCGGTCGGCGCCCCCCGCCTCGGCACCAACAACAGCGGACGCCGCGGCGGAGGACGACACGACGGACGCGAGCGGCGACGCGCCGTTCGGCTCCGCCACACCGTTCGCCCGCCCGGGCGCCGGGATCTCCCGCACCCACCAGACGACCATCGCCAGCGCGAACAACCCCGGGACCGCCGCCCAGAGGAAGAGCGTCCGCAGCTCGACCCAGCCGAAGTGCAGGAGCGCCCACGCGAGGAGCGGCCCGACCACCGCGCCCGCGGAGTCCGCGGCGCGGTGCAGGCCATACGCGAGCCCGCGATGTTCCGGCGCGACCGCGTCCGCGATCAGCGCATCGCGCGGCGCGGACCGCACGCCCTTCCCGAACCGGTCCGTCACGCGAATCGTTAGCACCTGTCCCGTGGTCTGCGCGAGCCCGATGAGCGGACGCGCCACCGCCGCAAGGCCGTACCCGAGCACGACGAGCGGTTTCCGACGACCCATCCGGTCCGACCACCATCCCGAGGGCAGTCGGAGAAGCGCCGACACGCTCTCGGCCACCCCCTCGATCACGCCGAGCCCCGCGGCCGTCGTCCCGAGCACCGTCGAGAGGAAGAGCGGAAGGAGCGGATAGATCATCTCGCTCGCCACATCAGTGAGGAAACTCACAGTGGCGAGCACACGCACGGTGGGAGCGAGCGGTGCCCGGTCGGTCATTACGGCCATCGTACCCCGGAACCGGGCCGCACGGTCACCCACCGTGCCTGCGACGCCCGGGCCGGGAAGGCGCGGAGGTACCGCGCGCGCCACCGTGCGGTCACCGCCTCGGCGTCCGCGGTGTCGACCACCGCCCAGACGGCGCCACCGAACCCCGCGCCGAACGCGCTCGCCGCGTGCGCGCCCGCGTCCATCGCCGTGCGCGCGAGATGCATCGTCTCCGGCACCTGATTGCGCAGCACGAGCTCGGCGAGCTGCTGCGACTCCACCGCGAGCGCCCCAAGCCCACGCGCGTCGGCCGCACGGAACGCCTCCAACGCCGCCGGGACGATCCGCCCGGTCTCTGCGCGGAACTGCCCGAGACGCGCGAGCAAGCCATCGGGGTCCGCGCCGCCGCGCGCCACACGCGTGAGCCGCTCGAGCGCGTCCGGCCCGGCGGCGAGCACGCTGCGGAGCGAGTGGTCCGTGCGCCCGGCGACCGCATTCCAGCTGGTGAGCAGGCCGCGCAGCTCGTCGGCGGCGCGGTTGTAGTCTCCCATCGCCCCGGCGGTCTTCGTCGCCTTCACGCCACTCACCGCGATCACGAGGCTCCACGTCGCAGGAAAGGGTGCACGCCCGAGCGCTGCCGCCGGGAGATACGCGTACATCCCCACCTGCTCGGCGAGGTTGCAGCAGATCGCAATATGGTCCTGCGCCCCGCCGCGCGTCCCGACCCCCTCGTCCCCCACGAAGGGCCCCCACGGCCCACCCATCTCGATCGCCGCCGCGTACTCGGCGAGCGCGAGCGGGGAGAAGAGGTAATCGCGCCAAACGCGGCGTTCGCGGAGCCGGTTCGCCTCCGCCACCGCGATGGTGAGGAGCACCACCAGGGCGCTCGAGCTCGAGAGCCCCGAGGAACGCGGGAGGTCGCTCCGCGTGGTGACGCGCACCCCGTGCCGGAGCGGCGCGAAGTCGCGCGACATCCGGCGGGCGACCGCCGCGACGTACGTCCCGCCCTGCGCGGCGGTGGCGCGGGCATCGCGCCGCAGCGGGGCGCGCGTGCGGCGATGCGTGACCTCGTCGACGACCTCGAGGATCGGCCGGTCGATCGGCTCGATCGTCGCCGTGATCCCGAGCTCGACCGCGCAGGTGAGCGACGGCCCGCCGCCGTAGTCGACGTGCTTGCCGAAGAGCTCGACCCGTCCGGGGACGAAGAGCGTGCGCACGGTCATCGATCGCAGACCCTCAGGGGGACCGACGGCGCGTCAGGGGCGTGGGACGCGGCCGGCGAGGACGCGCTCCACCGCCGGAACATCGACCCGGCGCGAGAGGTCGAGCACACCGAGCCGCTGCCGCACCGCGGTGAAGCGGACGCCGCGCTTCATCGCGCGCCGCACGGCGTCCACCAGTTCGAGCTCCCCGCGCACGGAGGGGCGCACCGCCACGCAGGCGGCGAAGATCTCGGAGGTGAACCGCCAGAGGTTCATCGAGACGAGCTTCTCCGCCGCGCGGAGGAGCGGATGCCCCGCCGGGGGCTTCTCCGCGATCTCGCGCAGTACGCCCTCGGGCGAAACGTCGAGGAGCGCGAAGGCACGAACACGATCCTCGGGGATGTTCCCCTGCGCGATGAGCGCCCCCGCCTCGTAGGCGATGAGCCCCGGGCCGTCGAGCGCGACCAGAGCGCGCACCGATTCCACCGGATAGAGGTTGTCGGCGTTGCACATCAGGAAGTGCGCGCGCCCCTGCGCATCGCGCGGCGCGACCACCTCGACCGCCGCCTGCGCGGCGGACAGCGCATCCGCCGTCCCCCGCGGCTCGGCCTGCTCCGCGAAGGTCACGCGCACCCGCGACGGCGGCGCCTCCACGGTGTAGCGTCGGCGGATCGCCCCCTCCCCCGGGGCGACGACGAAGACCACATCGGTCACGCCGCCCTCGGCGAGGGCGTCGAGCACGTGGTCCAGAAGCGGATGCCCCGCCACCGGGATGAGGCCCTTCGCCCCCGCCGCGGCCGCGGGGGCGCGGGGGGG
>JBMTAR010000101.1:0-7302 GCA_049428925.1 Gemmatimonadaceae bacterium | reverse complement strand
CCCCCCGAGACCGTGACGACGAAGGACGTGCAGGCCGGGGGGAACGGGGAGGGACAGACCCTCTGGCGCCTCGGGGGCAGCGCCACCGCGACGCCGCGGCTGACCGCGAGTGTGGCGGGCCAATCGACGATCTTCACCGCGACCGCCACGGGAGGCACGCCCACGCAGATGCGCGTGGCCCCTGGGGTCGCCGGTGACGGCCAGCGCGCGAAGTTCGGTACTGCCGTCGAGGTGCCACCCGCGGTGCAGCTGCTCGACTCGCTCGGCAACCCGGTGGCGGGCCGTACCGTGACCTTCGCCGTCGCCACCGGCGGCGGCTCGGTGACCGGGGCGAGCGCCGTCACGAACGCCACCGGTGTCGCGGCGGTCGGCTCCTGGACGCTGGGCGCCCCCATCGGGGAGCAGACGCTTCGCGCGACCTTCGGGGCGCTCGAAGTCCTCTTCACCGCCACCGCGATTCAGGATCCCTGTGTCGCGGCGGGGGCGACGCCGTTCGCCGTGCCGGACACGGTGACGGGATCCATCAGTGACGCCGACTGCAGCTGGACCCCGCCGGCGAACTCCTCTGAGAACTCGCGGTTCGACCTCTATCGGTTCGAGCTCACGTCCCGCACGGCCGTCATCATCGACATGGTGAAGGGAACGGGCATCGAGGATCCATATCTGTATCTGTACAACGCCACGACCGGTGACTCGCTCGCTGCGAACGATGACATCCAGAGCGGCGTCCTCCGTGATTCGAAGATCCAGATCACACTCGACGCGGGTGCGTACCTGATCCGGGCGACCACCTGGGGGCCGACAGAGCGCGGCAGCTACACGCTCAGCGTGGCGGGATGCCGTGCGGGCCAGCCGGTCGTCTACCGCGCCAAGACGGGGAACGGGACCGTCGCCGCGCCCGGCGCGACCGTCGCGACCGCGCCGAGCGTCGAGGTGCTCGATGAGTGCGGCAATGGCGTGAGCGGGATTCCGGTGACCTTTGCCACGGTTCCGGGCGTCGGGAGCATCACCGGGGCGACTGCGACCACCAACGCCAGCGGGGTCGCGACGCTCGGGAGCTGGACCCTCGCGGCAGGGCCGAACGTGGTGTCGGCCACCCTCGGGGGGGCGGGCGCTGCGATCGCGCCCGTCATCTTCTCCGCGACGGGGAAGGCGTCGTCGGCCGGGTTTGACATCAGCCTGCGCTTCGTGAACATGCCGACGGCGAACCAGCTGCAGACTTTCGGACAAGCCGCGACCCGATGGGAGACGATCATCACGGGGGACCTGCCCAACATCTCGAACTTCTCGTCACCGGCGGGGAGCTGCAACGCGCCGAGCGCGATTCAGGAGGCGCTCGACGACCTCATCATCATCGTGCGGCTCGAGAACATCGACGGGGCCGGGCAGGTGCTCGGCTCGGCGGGTCCCTGTCTGGTCCGCACCGCAGGCCTGACCGCGCTCGGTTCGATGCGGTTCGACACGTCAGATCTCCCGAGCCTCGAGGCCAGCGGGACCTTCGCCGCGGTGATCCTGCACGAGATGGGGCACGTGCTTGGTATCGGCACCCTCTGGAACTCGAAGGGGTTCCTGCAGCTCGCCTCGACCACGTCGAACAAGCTGGACACGCACTTCAACGGGGCCGAGGCGATTGCGGGATTCAATGCCGTGGGGGGCACCAACTACACGGGGGCGGGGCAGCAGGTCCCGGGTGGCGCCAAGGTGCCGGTCGAGAACTGCACGAACAACACACCATCGACGTGCGGCGGTGGGACCATCAACTCCCACTGGCGCGAAGGGGTCCTCAAGTCTGAGTTGATGACCGGGTATCTCGGTAGCAGCGTGACGGGGAATCCGTTGAGTGTGCTGACGATCGGTTCGCTCAAGGACATCGGATATGTGGTCGACCTGAACCAGGCCGACTCCTTCTTCGAGGTGATGAGCCTCGAGGCCGGGCTGATGGCCGAGGGCGGCAGGGATCAGCTCTACCTGAAGGATGACATTGAACAGCATCCGATCCTCGAGGTGAGGCCGGACGGGCGGATCATCGGGGCGCCGGAGACTGGGGCGCTGAGTGTGAAGCGCCGGACGCGCGGGCAGCGGTAGGCGCGGCGGAGGCGCGGCCCGTCGCCACGGGCGGTCGCGCCAGACGGTCAGCCCCGGCCGGTCAGCGCGGGCGGTCGCCCCGGCGATGCGAGGACGACTAGAGGTACGATTAGCGTGACGATGGAAGCACAAAGGCCCCGGCGCAGAGCGCCGGGGCCTTCGTGCTTTTCAACCCGTCTCGGTCAGTACGTGAGCGTCACGTTCGCCGAGCAGGTCTGCGTCCCGGCGTTGCAGACCCGATAGGTCCACGTCTGCGTCCCGGTGTACTTGCCGAGTCCGTCGGTGTATGACGTGCCGGTGCGCCCCGCGGCACGTCGCACATTGTTCCGGTAGATGTCGTACGATGCAGCCGTGCCCGTCCAGACGACGAGGGCGGACTTGCTGCCGTTCCGCGACGTGCTCCCCGTCACGCTGGTGATGTTCGGGGTGGTCGCCGGGGCGGTGACGGTGACCTGCTGGGTGCGGGTCCCCGTCGCGCCCGCATCGTCCGTGACGGTGAGCGTGACGGTGTAGGTGCCGCCAGTCGCATACGTCTGGCTCGCCGTCGCGCCGGAGCTAGCGGCCCCATTGCCGAACGTCCACGCATACGAGGCAATGGTGCCATCGGTGTCCGTGGAGCCCGAGCCGTTGAAGGAGCAGGTCAGCCCTTCGCACGACGAGGTGAATGACGCCGTGGGGGCCTGGTTTCCGCCGCCGCCCCCACCGCCGCCGCCACCACCGCTGGTGAAGCCCGCGACATTCAGTCGACCGCCGGTGACGGTCTTACCGCTCAAGGAGGTCGTCGGGGTCGCGCTGCTCAGTATTGCATCTTTGATCCGCGCCGCCGACGCTCCCGGATTGAGCGCGGCAAAGAGCGCTGCCGCACCGGTGACGTGCGGCGTCGCCATCGAGGTGCCGCTGTAGCTCGCATATCTGCTCGTGCCCCCGGAGCCCGGGATGGTCGACCAGATGCCGCCTCCTGGCGCGCCGATGTCGATCGTGGTGCTGCCGTAGTTCGAGAACGAGCTGATGGCCCCGGTGCTCTCGATAGACGCGACCGCGATCACGTTCGGGCTCTCATACTCCGCCGGATAGCAGCTGCTGGTCTCGCAGTTCAGCGTGCTGTTCCCGGCCGCAGCGATGAACAGGATGTCCGCCGTGTTCGCACGCGCGATGGCGTCCGCCAAGGCCTGAGAGAAGCCACCGCCGCCCCACGAATTGCTCGTGGCCACCAGGTTAAGTCCATGGCGTGTCTTCAGGTCGGTGAAGTAGTCGACCGCGAGGACCGCATTCGCCGTCGTACCACCCCTAGAACCGAGGAACTTGGCGTTCATCAGCTTGACCGACCAGCAGACGCCGGCGACGCCCTTCCCGTTCCCGCCGACGCCGCCGATCGTGCCGGCCACGTGGGTGCCGTGGTCGTCGGCGGTGCCGTCGAAGACGGAGCTGTTCTTGCCGGCGAAGTCCCAGCCGTAGACATCATCGACGTAGCCGTTCCCATCGTCGTCCACACCATTGCCTGCGATCTCACCCGGGTTGGTCGCGGCGTTCGCGGCAAGGTCTTCGTGCGCGTACATGTACCCTTCGTCGATGATTCCGACGTAAACCGCTGAGCAGTCGGTCGCGTCGTTGGCCCACGCGATCGCCGCGCCCGAGCCGAACTGGTTCGCCGGGGCCGAGGCGCTCCCGTACATCCCCCACAGCGACCCATTCGACACGTAGGTGTCGTTCGACGTTGCCTCGTGCGTGTAGATCCAGTTCGGCTCCGCGTACTCCACCGTGCCGCTGGCGAGCATCGCCTGGACCGCTTCCGGCACACCCATTCCCGTCCGGAGCACGGTTACACCCTCGGCGTCACCACCGCGGCGCATCGCCGCCGTCAGGATCCGCTCGCCGACGCTCGCCCGCGCCGCCGCCATCGCGCGGCCGCGGTTCGTCGCGTTCGCGCCCGCCTTGAACGTGACCAGCAGCTCGCCGGGGCCGAAGCGGGGCCCGTTCGCGACGAGGCTCGCCGACTCCCCCACCGACTCGACGGCCGGGGCGAAGGCGGGGGTGTCCGCGCTACAGGCGGCCACGGCAACCGTGGCGGTAACGGTGATTAACCGACGCATCGACATCAGGGGTGCTCCTCGTGAAGGTCAAACGGGTGTCTAGAAATTGTACACCCCGAGCGGCCGAACGGCAACCCCGGCAGGCGGGCACCGCAGCAGACGGCCCCTCCCCTTCGTCCGCGCCGTCATCTATATACGTGATATGACGCCTCCAATCCGTTCCCGCGCTCCGCTCCTCGTCGCGCTGCTCGTGACGCTCGTCGCCGCCTGCAGCGTCTCCACCGAGCCGCCCCCGCCGAACGAGCGGGCGATGGCCAAGATCACCGCCTTCGCCAACGCCCCAACCGCCGCCCCCCCCACGGTGGCCGACTACACGGACGCCGGGGTCACCGGGGTGACGGCCGCGAACCTGGCCGCCGTGAACGCGGCCGTCTCCGCCCTCGCGGGGCCGGACGTCGATACGGTCGCCGAACTGCAGACCATCGTGAACCGGGTCGTCGCGCAGCTGATCATCGTGGCCTACGCCACCGATGATGCGTCGAATCCCGCCCCGACCGTCGAGACGTATACGGCCGCCGGGGTCACCGGGGTGACCGCCGCGATGGTGCCGGGACTGAACCGGGTGGTCGCGGAGCGGGCCGCCGGGGAGGTCGACACACTCACCGAGCTGCAGGTCCTCGTCGACGGCGTCGTCGCGGAGGCGGCCATCGCGCCCGCACTGACGGCGTTCATGCTGACCAAGGCGCTCAACGCGACCCTCGACAGTTCGGTCACGGCGACCTTCATTGGCGACACGATCCGTCTCGTCATCCCCAAGGTGATGGACGTGACCTCGCTCATCCCCACGTTCTCCACGAGTGCGCCCCGTGCCGCCGTGCGCATCGGCAGCGCCGCCCAGACGACCGGCGTCTCCGCCGCCAGTTTTGCCGACGACGTGCGGTACACGGTGGTCTCGATTGGGGGAGCCTCGCGCGAGTACATCGTGCGCGTGATCGTCTGGACCGGGCTCCCGGTCGTCACGCTCAACACCGACGGCGGCGCCCCGATCGTCACCCGGGACTTCTATATCCCGGGCAGTGTGTCGGTCTATGGCGGCAAGGACCACCCCGAGTGGTCGTTCACGACGGTGACCACGCAGGTGAAGGGGCGCGGCAACTCCACCTGGCACAACCCCAAGAAGCCGTATCGGCTGAAGCTCGCCAGCGGTCGGTCGATGCTCGGCGCCCCCTCCGACCGGGACTGGACGCTCCTCGCCAACTATTGGGACGTCTCGCTGGCGCGCAACGCCATGGCCTTTGAGGCCTCTCGACTCGTGGGGATGGCCTACACCCCGCGGTGCCAGCCGGTCGAATTAATCCTGAACGGCGTGCATCAGGGCTCGTATCAGCTCTGCGAACATATGGAGACGGCCACCGATCGCATCCCCGCTGGTACCGGAGGTTGGCTCCTCGAGATGAATGACGACGGTCGGATCGACCCGGGTGACGTCTTCTTCCAGACCCCTCGGATCGCCTCCTTCTCGCAGGAGTGGGGTGGGACGTTCTTCGTGTACAAGACCCCCGATCCGCCGACGGCAGCGCAGGACTCCGCCATCCAGGCGCAGGTGAATCGCTTCGAGACGAACCTGTACTCGGATGGGTTCGCCAACCCGGACACCGGCTATGCGGCTCACCTGGACGTGGAATCCCTGATCGACTGGTACCTCGTCCAGGAGCTGGTGAAGAACAACGATGCGATGTTCATCAACTCCGTCTACTTCTATGCGAAGGCGGGGGGGAAGATCACCTTCGGGCCCCTCTGGGACTTCGACCTCGCCTTCGGCGGGTACCCGTGGATCCCGGAACCCCAGGGCTGGCGAATCCGGTATTCACCCTGGATCTCGCGACTCCTCGATGACCGCGCCTTCATCGATAAGCTCAAGGTCCAGTGGCAGGCGCTGTACGCGCAGCGGTCGGCCATCGACGCCGCCCTCGTTGCCTACACGGGAAGGCTACGTGAATCGCAGCGCATCAATCACGCGCTCTGGTACCCCTACCTCCCGAAGCCGACGGTGATGGCGCCGTTTGTGTCCTACAGCTCGACGGCCACCTTCGCGGTGCCGACCCCGGGTGCGCCGACCAATAGCCTGTTCACCGACGCGATGTACGACGCCGAGGTCCAGACCCTGAGGAACTGGCTCACCGCCCGATTCGCCTGGCTCAACACCGCGATCATGGACCTCTGATCACCCCATAGCAGTCCACCTGCCGTTTTGGCATTTTTCTGGGGTCTGGCCCGGCTGGGTCAGACCCCAGTTCGTCTCTCTACCCACCGACCCCACACGCCCCGATGGCCGACGCCACCACGCTCCTCAAGCGGACCCCGTTCCACGCGCAGCACCTTGCCGCCGGCGCGAAGATGGTGCCCTTCGCGGGCTTCGAGATGCCCATCCAGTATCCGACGGGCATCACCGCCGAGCACCACGCCGTGCGCACCGCCTGCGGGGTGTTCGACGTGAGCCACATGGGGGAGTTCATCATCAAGGGGCCGCAGGCCATCCCCTTCGTCACCTACGTCACCAGCAACGACGTCGTAGCGCTCGCCGACGGTCAGGTGCACTACTCGGCGATCCTCACCGAGCAGGGCACGTTCGTCGATGACTGTCTGGTCTATCGGTATGCCGCCGACCACCTGATGATGGTCGTGAACGGCTCCAACAAGGACAAGGATCTCGCGCATATCTCACAGTACGTCGGCCGCTTCGACTGCACGCTCACCGACGTGAGTGACGACATCGGGCTCCTCGCGGTGCAGGGGCCAAAGGCGCAAGCGATCCTGCAGGCGCTCACCCCCGCCGCGCTCGACGACATCAAGTACTACTGGTTCACCGAGACCACCGTCGCCGGCATCCCGATGACCCTCTCGCGCACCGGCTACACGGGCGAGGATGGCTTCGAGCTCTACCACGACGTCGCGCACTCGGCGCGCCTCTGGGAGGCGCTGATGGCCACCGGGCAGATCACCCCGACCGCCCTCGGCTGCCGCGACTCGCTGCGGCTCGAGATGGGGATGGCGCTCTACGGCAACGACATCGACGACACCATCACGCCGCTCGAAGCGGGGCTCGGCTGGCTCGTGAAGATGAAGAAGGGTGACTTCGTCGGCCGCGCGGCGCTCGAGGCGCAGAAGGCCGCCGGCGTCCCGCGGA
>JBMTAR010000100.1:0-7328 GCA_049428925.1 Gemmatimonadaceae bacterium | reverse complement strand
CGGCATCACTGTGATCGACGAAGCCGAGTTGCTGCGCCGACTGGGGGCATGACCCCACGCGCTGCTCTCGCCGCGACGGGCTTCGCTCGTCTCGCCCGACCCTCCACCGACCCTTCAACGCCGCTCCGATGTCCTTCCTCGACCCCTCACTCCCGGCCCACGCGCCCATGACCGTCCGCGCGCTGCGGCACGCCCTCATCCGCGACCTCGGCGACGGGTTCGCCGGCGCGCTGCAGGAGGCCGGGACGGCAAGCGGCGGCGCGATGATGGATGCCTTCGACGGATGGTGCAGCGCGCGCGGGCTCGGGCACCCGGAGGCCCTCGCGATCTCGCGCTTCCGTGCCGCGCTCACCGACTTCCTCGCGGAGGCCGGCTGGGGACGCGTACGCTTCGTCCCACTCGGTGAGGCGGTGGTCGCCATCGAGGCGGATGATTGGGCGGAGGCCGTGGATGCGCCCGCCCTGCCGCATCCCAGCTGCTTCTTCTCGGCGGGGATGCTCGCGGACCTCCTCGGGCGGGTCGCGGACGGCCCGATGGCCTGCCTCGAGGTGACGTGCTGCGCCGCCGGCCATCCCGCCTGCCGGTTCCTCCTCGGCAGCCCGGCGGTGCTGACGGCCTTGCACGAGCGGATCGTCGAGGGGAGCGGGTACGAGGCCGCGGTGCGCGCCGTCAGCTGAGCGGCGTTGCTGCCCCTCCGGGCGACCGATAGCTTCCCTCGAGCGACGCCCCCCCACCGCCCCGCCCGAAATGGCCTTCTGGGACCGCCTCTTCGGCGGCCGTTCCGACTCCGCACCCAGCCGGCAGCGCCTCGACTATCTGAACGAGGCGTTGGTGCTGGAGCGTCAGGGTGACTACGACGCGGCGGTGACGAGCTATCGGCTCGCACTGCGCGAGCGTCCGGATGACCTGCGCATCCTGCAGAATATGGCGATCGCGTTGAGCAAGATTGGGCGCATCGAGGAGGCGATTCGGTCGTACAAGAAGGCGGTCGACATCGACCCGACCGCGAGCGGCGCGCACTATGGGCTCGCCTTCCTCCTCGTGAAGCGCGGCGATGTGGCGGGCGCGACCAAGCACCTCGAGGCGTTCCTCTCGCATCCCCCGGCTGGGGATGATGCGGAGCGCTTCGTCGGACACGCGCGCGCGACCCTCGACCAGCTCCGCGGTGGGGATGCCGCCGCCCCGGCGGCCGAATGACGCCCGGGGCCTCGATCGCCGTCGTCAGCCAGAAGGGCGGCGTCGGGAAGACCACCACCGCCGTGAACCTCGCTGCCGCCTTCGCGCGGCGTGGGTTGAAGACCCTCCTCATCGACGTCGACCCCCAGGGTTCCGTCCGTTACGGCGCCGGGCTCCGGCCGGGCCATCCGCTCCACGGCTTCGCTGATTACCTCGCCGGGACGCGCGCCCTGCGCGAGATCCTCCTGCCGACGGCGCTGCCCTGGTTGCGCGTAATCCTGGCGGGGAGCGTCTCGGAGGCACTCGATCATTCCGACTATCTGGTCCGCTTCGGGGAGACCGACCTCCTCGCGCGCCTCGTCGCGGAGGCGAGCGACCGCTGCGACGTGGTGGTGCTCGACACCCCGCCGGGGCTCGGGCCGGTGACGCGCGCGGCGCTGCTGGCCGCGGACCGGGTGCTCGTCCCGCTGCAGGCGGAACCGCTCGCACTGCAGACCACGCCGCAGATCCTCCGCGGGGTGCAGGACATCGTCGCGACGCATCCACGACTCGTCTTCGACGGGATTCTCCTCACGATGTTCGAGGCCGGCAACCCGGCGTGCGAGACGACCGCGACGTACCTGCGACAGAAGGTGCCGGCCCACCTCCTGCTCGACCTCGCGATTCCGCGCAGCCCCGCGCTCGCCGAGGCGTTCGCTGCGGGCCAGCCGGCGGTGGTGCGCGCGCCGGCGGATCCGGCGGCACAGGCCTACGTGAACCTCGCGATGCGGCTCGCGGCCCGCTTCGGCCGGTGATGCGAATCCTGCGCCGGGCGCGACCGGCGGTGCCCGTGGTCCGCGCGCGGGTGGCCACGCGGCTCGCGACCCTACCCCCCACGTGGTCCGCCGCGTTGCTTCCCACGCTGCTGGCGATGCTCACGGGATGCGGCACCGTCGGTACCGAGCCGGGCGCGGTGCAGGCGCTCGACTTCACCGCGTTCCCGTACCCGGCGGTCATCACGGGCGATTCCCTCCGCGATGCCTCCGGCCTGGTCGCCCGTCTCGTCGCGACCGCGTACGACGTCGACGGCGCCGCCATCACGGACGCCCCGATTCGCTTCATCTCCCCCGATACCGGGGTCACCATCGATTCCCTCGGCCGCCTGCGCACGACTCGTCGGCCGGGCTCGCTCCGCGTCTACGCCCTCGTCGACGGGCTGCAGAGCGCGCCGCGCACCCTGCTCGTGACGGCCGCGCCTGACACCGTCCTACCCACGACCGGGACGACGGCGACGCTCGCCTACACGCTCCCCGACGTCGCCGGGAATGTGTCGGCGGACCTCACCGTGGCGGTTCGGAGCCTGACGGATGCCGCTGCGCCGAACGTCACGGGCTGGCTCGTACAGTGGCGCGCCATACACGGTGGCGACACCATCGCGCTCGGCGACACCACCCTCGCCGCCCTGCAGTCGTCGAGCGGGCGTCGGGCGGCGCTCGACACCACCTCGAGCGGCGGTACCTCGACACGCCGGCTGCGCATCTTCGCGAACCGGCTCCCAGCCCCGACCGACTCCTTCACGGTGCTGGCGGAGGTGCGACGCGGTGGAATCGCAGTCCCGGGGAGCCCGGTGCGGTTCCTCGTGCGCGCCACGCCGCCCACGCCGTAGCTTCCGACGCATCCCCTCCCTGGAGCCCAGGATGACGACGCTCTCCGGCGGCCCCGCCGTCCCCTCCTCGACGCTGGCGGCGCTCTTCTTCGAGGCGGTCGAGCGGCACGACCGACCGAACGCCTATCTGGTCAAGCGAGACGGCGTCTGGCAGCCGCTCGCGCACGCCGACGTGCTCGAGCGCGCACGACGCATCTCGCTCGGCCTCGAGGCGCTGGGGGTGGCACGCGGCGACCGCGTCGGGCTGATGTCGGAGAACCGCCCGGAGTGGGCGCTCGCCGACTGGGCCTGCCTCTGCAGCGGCGTCGTCGACGTCCCGATTTATCCCACCCTGCCGGCCGAGCAACTCATCCATCCGCTCAACGACGCGGGTGTCGTCGTGCTCTTCGTCTCGACGCCGGAGCAGGCGGCGAAGGCCGGGTCGGTGCGCGCCAACCTCGGGACGCTCCGGACCATCATCTCGTTCACCGACCCCGTCCCCCCGGGCGCGGACTACTCGCTCGCCGAGCTTGAGGCCGCGGGGGCGCTCCTCGACACCCCCGATCGCGCGGCCGCGTGGAAGGCGACCGCCCTCGCGATCGCGCCCGACGACCTCGCGTCGCTCATCTACACCTCCGGGACGACAGGTCTCCCGAAGGGCGTGATGCTCTCGCACGGGAACATCGCCTCCAATTGCGCGGCGCTCCGCTCGCGACTCGACCTCCGCGCGGGCGATTTGGCACTCAGCTTCCTGCCGCTCTCGCACATCTTCGAGCGGACGGGCGATTATGTCCTCTTCGCCGCCGGCGTGACCATCGCGTACGCGGAGAGCGCCGAGACGATCACTGCCAATATGGGGGAGCTCCGGCCGCAGCTCGCGCTGTGCGTGCCGCGACTCTTCGAGAAGATGTACGCCCGGGTCGTCGAGGGGGCGCTCGGGGCCGGCGGGATGCGCGCGCGCCTCTTTCGGTGGGCGCGTGGGGTCGGTGAGCGCGCGGCGGCGGTCCGTCTCCGAGGCGATTTCCCCGGCAGGCTCCTCACCATCCAGTCGCGGCGCGCGGACCGACTGGTCTTCGCGCGGATCCGGTCACGACTCGGGGGGCAGCTGCGGTTCCTGGTCTCCGGGGGCGCCCCGCTCGCACCGGCGATCAACACGTTCTTCCACGCCGCCGGCCTGCCGATCCTCGAGGGGTACGGGCTCACCGAAACTTCGCCCGTTATCACGATGAACACGCTCGACGCCCTGCGCATCGGCGCCGTCGGCAAACCCATCCCCGGCGTCGAGGTGGCGATCGCCGATGACGGGGAGATCCTCACGCGGGGTCCGCACGTGATGCAGGGCTACTACCATCGGCCCGACGACACCGCGGAGGTCCTCGACGCGGACGGGTGGCTCCACACCGGCGACATCGGCGTCGTGGAGGGCGGCTTCCTCCGGATCACCGACCGGAAGAAGGACATCATCGTGACCGCGGGCGGGAAGAACATCGCCCCGCAACCGATCGAGAATCTCCTCACGATGAACCTGTTCATCTCGCAGGCGGTGATGCTCGGCGACGGCCGGCGATACCCGATCGTGCTCGTGGTGCCCGACTTCACGCAGCTCGAGGCGTGGGCGACCCAGCAGCGGCTGGTCTGGACGGCGCGATCCGAACTGCTTGCGACACCGATGGTGGCAGAGAAGATCGCGCAGGAGGTGCAGCACACGCTGGCGGGGCTCGCATCCTTCGAGCTGCCGAAACGGATCGGCCTGCTCGAGCACGCGTTCTCGGTCGAGCGCGGGGAGCTGACGCCGAAGATGAGCGTACGGCGCCGGGTGATCGCCCAGACGTACGGGGCGCTGATCGAGTCACTCTACGCGGACGCGTGACGCAGTCGGCAACGCTGCGTCGTCAGCCGTCGCCTTTCACCCGCTGTAGCGTCACCATCTCTCCGCCGCCCTCCTCGCGCTCCGCCACCCATTCCCGGTCATCGCGCGCGAGGATACGTGCGCCCGCCGGAGGCTCGATCCCGACCACGGAGACGATGCGCCCGCCGGGCGTGACGACCCGAGGGAGGTCAGCCAGGAGCGCCGGTGGCATCATCTCCACCGCCGCGGCGCGGAAGGTCGCGTCAGTGAACGGAATCGACGGCGCGCTGTCGTGCGTGCTGGCGTGCGTGCCGTCGCGGGTGGTGTCGCGGGTGGTGTCGCGGGTGGTGCCGCGCGTGTCGGGCGCCGAGGCGAGCACGACCGCGTGGACGTCGTGGGACGCCTCGAGCGCGACTGCGAAGCGGGCGTAACTGCCGGTGAGGAGGACCGCACCCCCCGGCGCATCGAGGTGCAGCAACGCGACGAGCCGTTCAAGAGCGGCCGCATCGACATCGGCAGGCACGGCGGCCCCCGCACGCAGATTGCGGGCGGCCGCAGCGGCCCCACGCAGGTCCGCTGCCGGCGCGCCCTCAGCCCCCGCCACGACGAGCCCGTCCGGGAAGGTCAGCGCGCCCGCGGTGATCCGCGCCTCGAGCCCACACACGGCGCACCCGACGATCGCCCGGCACAGGACGCGATCCCGCGTCTCCTGCGCGACGACGATGAGCGGGGTGGGAGGGTGCGCTCCGGGACAGCGGAGCCGTTCGGCAAGCTCGAGACGCATCGGTGGGGCGGGCCCGCTCAGCTCCGAGCCAGCCGGAGCTCCTCGATGTCCACGTGCGCTGGCCGTGTGACGACCCACGCGACGGCGTCGGCGACGTCAGCCGCCTGCAGCATCTCCGCGCGCGACGGCAATGCGGGGTTCCGCTCCGGTGCGTGCGCGTCCCAGAGCGCGGTATCGGTCGCGGCGGGGGCGATCAGGGTCGCTCGGACGCCGCTGCCGCGCGTCTCGGCGCGCAGCGTCTCGTGCACCGCGCGCACGGCGTGCTTGGACGCGCCATAGAGCGCGTTCCCCGGAAAGACCACCCGGTCGGCCACCGAGCCGATCGTCACGACGTCCCCGCTGCCGCGCACCCGCATCGCGTGCAGGAAGGCGCGCGTGAGCCGGAGCGGCGCCGCGACGTTCAGGGCGAGCGCCTCGTCGATGGCGGTGTCCGACGTCGCCTCGACCGCGCCGAGGGGGAAACTCCCAGCGGCGTGCACGAGGATGTCGGGGGCGGCGCCGAGGGTGCGCATCACCTCCTCGGCGAGCTGCGCCACCGCGGCGGGCACGGCGAGGTCGGCGGGATGGGCGGAAGCCCCCGGGCCAAGAGCCGCGGCGAGCGTGACGAGCGGGTCCGCCCCGCGTGCGACGAGCAGCACGCGCGCCCCCTGCGCCGCAAGCGCGCGCGCCGAGGCCTCGCCGATCCCGCGCGAGGCGCCGGTGACGAGGGCGCTTCGCCCGGCGAGCGGTCGACTCACCGCCGCGTCGTGTGCCCGTACGCGAGCCGCAGGAACTCGTCCCGCGTCTTCGCGTCGTCCTGGAAGCTGCCGCGCAGCGCCGAGGTGATCGTGCTCGACGCCTGCTTCTCGACGCCGCGCATCATCATGCAGAGATGCTCGGCCTCGATGACGACGCCGACACCCTCGGGGCGCAGCACCTCCTCGATTGCCTGCGCCACCTGCTCGGTCAGGCGCTCCTGCACCTGGAGCCGGCGCGCGAAGACTTCGACGATGCGCGGGAGCTTGGAGAGCCCGACGATCCGCCCGTTCGGGATGTAGGCGATATGCACCCGCCCGAAGAAGGGGAGCATGTGGTGCTCGCACATCGAGTAGAACTCGATGTCGCGCACCATCACCATCGAGTGGTGCGCCTCCTCGAACACGGCGTCGCCGACCACGTCGGTGACGTCCATCGCGTAGCCGCGCGTGAGCCACGCCATCGCCTTCGCGACGCGTTCCGGCGTCTTGAGGAGTCCCTCACGGTCCGGATCCTCACCGATGAGCTCGAGTTCGCGGCGGATGAGGCCCTCGAACTCGACCATCTTCTCGATGCGGATCGGCGGCGCGGCCTCGAACTGGTCGGAGCCCGTGATGGGCTTGGTGGGGTGTGCGATCATCTCAGCGACCGTCGTATTCGACATATTGGTTCTCCGTCTCCCAGAGCTTCAGGCGGGCGAGCCGTGCGGGGGCGACGGCCGGCGCGAGGACGCGCCAGATGGCGAGCACGAAGTTCTCCGTGCTCGGGATCGTCCCGGCCATGAACGGGACGTCGAGATTCAGGTTCTTGTGATCCACCACGTCGACGATCTCGCGCTCCACGACCGCCTTCACGTCGCGGAGGTTCACCACGAAGCCCGTGGTCGGATCGACGGGACCGTCAACGGTGACCTCAAGCGTGTAGTTGTGCCCGTGCCAGTTCGGATTGTTGCACTTCCCGAAGAGGCGCGCGTTCTCCGCCTCGCTCAGCGCGGGGTTCCACACGCGATGGGCGCAGTTGAAGCGGACAATGCGGGTGATCTGGACGACGGACATGCGATGGGGTCGATGGCGGATTAGATGAACCCCGGCGGCGCGGGCGGGGTTCCGACGGAGGTTGCGCCACGCCTCGTGCCAGCGGCCCGGCATCGGGCCGGGCCG
>JBMTAR010000099.1:0-7396 GCA_049428925.1 Gemmatimonadaceae bacterium | reverse complement strand
CGAGGAAGATGATCCGGTCCATGAGGAGCCGGCTGTACACGTCGTAGCTGCGCTCACCGCGGCTCGACCGCTCGATGACGTACGGATTCGGGATGATCGCCATGTCCGGGCTCCTCAACCTTGCACGATGGTGTTTCTGCCGAGGAGCCAGGCGAACACCTGCTCCTCCGTCAGGCTCCGCTCAAGCTCGCGGAGCCGCCCCGCCTTCTGCAAGCTCGCGTAGACCGCGCCGGGCTCCTGCCCGCGCGCCGTCGCCATCTCCGCGATCTTGTCGTCCAGCGCCTGTTCGGTGATCGTCAGCCCCTCGCGGGTCGCGAGCGTCTCGATCACGAGGTCCCGCCGCACCTGCCGCTCCGCCATCCCGCGGAACTCGTCGCCGAACTTGACCAGCTCCGCCTCCGGGATCCGATACGCCTCCGCGTAGGCGCGCAGCATCTGCTGCACCCAGCTCGGCGGGATGTCGAAGGGGTTCGCGTTGATCACCTCGTCGAGGAGCTGCGTCCGCGCCGCGGCGTCCGCCTCGCGCACCGCCGCCGCCGTCATATCCTGCCGGACGACCGCCGTGAACGCCTCGAGTGATTCGAAGTCCCCCATCTCCCGCGCGAAGGCGTCGTCCAGCGCCGGGAGCGCCTTCCGCTTCACCTCGGTGAGCGTGGCGCGCACGGCCTTTGTCTGCCCGGCCTGCGCCGCGTCGGGGAAGTCCGCCGGCCACGTGACCGGCTGCTCCACCGTCGCCCCCGGCTCGAGCGTCATCACCAGCTCCTCGATCCCCGGGATCGCCTGGCCGGCACCCATCACGAGGCGATACTCGCGCCCCTCGGGCATCGTCCCGTCCTCGTCGGCCGTCGCGAGGAGCACGGTGACCATATCCCCCTCCGACGCCTTCCCTTCCACCGGGGACCACGTCCCCCGCTGGTCGCGGAGTCGGTCGAGCTGCTCCTGCACCTGCTCGTCCGTCACGGTGTCCGTCGGGCGCATCACCGAGAAGCCCTCAGTCCGTGCGAGCACGATCTCCGGCCGCACCTCGCAGTGCAGCTCGAAGCTCAGCCCCTGGTCGTCGCCGAACCGCACATCGTGGGCGTGCGGCTGCGTGACGAGCTCCAGCTTCTCCTGCGTGACGACCGCCTCGAAGGCTTCGCGGAGCAGGAGCTCCACGGCCTCTTGATCGATGGCCGAGGCGTACTGCTTGCGGATCATCGCGGCCGGCGCCTTGCCCGGGCGGAAGCCAGGGATGCGGGCCTGCTTCGCGACACGGGAGACGGCCTTCGCGCGCGCATCGGCGACGCGGGCGGGCGGAACGGCCACCCGGAGGCGGCGCTCGGCGCCCTCCGACTTGGTGGCGGTGATCTGGATGTCCATATGAGAAGTCTGCGGTGGTGGAGAGTCGGGACGGACGTCGGGTCACGGGACAAAGAGCCCCGCCACCGGGAGCCGGCGGCGGGGGGGTGATCGACCCTCGAAGATTAAGGGGTGCGCGGCCGCCGGGCCAGCCAGAGCGGCAGGCCCATCGCGACGAGCCCACCGAGGGCCGCCCAGGTGTACCCGTAGCGGGCCGTCACCGCGATCGGCATCAGCCCGTTCGTGGCGTAGAGGGCGAGCGGGAGCCAGGTCGGGGCGATCCGGTCCCGCCACGTCGTCGGCGGCACCAGCGCGAGCATCAGCCGGCTGATCAGCACCCCGGTCACATACCACCCCACCCAGTTCGAGAGGGGCATGTCGTAGAAGCCGCGCCAGAACAGGGTGTCGTGGGTCCACGCGGGCATCCACGCGGGCAGACGGTCCATCTCCCAGAGCCAGTGCACTGGCTTCACGTGAGTCATCTGGACTTCCATCGCCACGTCCCAGGCCGTCAGGATGGCGCCGCCGACGAGGGCCCACCGCCACCGGGCAGCCCCGGAGTCGTCCGCGGCCATTGTCCGAGCGCAGATCGCGAGGGAGCCGTACAGCATGTAGTACCAGCTGATCGGGATCGGATACGGGACGTCGTGCAGCACCCGGTACCCGAGCATCTCGGTGTATCGGTACGGGCCGAACGGGAAGCCGACGTTGGTGCCCCCGAGCTCCGAGGCTAATGCGAGTCCGGAGGCGAGGAGCATCACCACGAGCGCACGACCGTTCCCGATGCGCGGCGCCGAGTGCGCGAGCGCCGCCCCCATGCCGAGCAGGATGTAGATCTGTCCCGAGTAGCGCCACCCGAGGTCGTAGACGATCTGGAAGTACGGCGAGGCGAGGATCTTCCCCATCGCCTCGCTCGCGGCCGCAGGGTCGTTGAAGGCGACGAGGACCGTCACCATCGCGAACGTGGAGAAGGCAATCAGACCGACGTGGGCCGCCAGGAGGCCGTGGGCAATCCGGTCGAGCCGACGGTCCGCGTCCGTGGTCAGGCGCACAGGGCCATCTCCTCCGGGCGGGAGACGGTGCCCGCCCCCCACTCGATGACCGGTTCCTGCGTCGGGGCGGGGAGGGCCCCGCTCCCGCGCCAGACGCTCCAGAGGAGCCCCGCACGTCGCCAATGTCCCACCCGCGCCCGCGTCGAGAACGCGTCGTACCCGTTGCGCTCGATCGCCCCGAGGATCGCGGCGTAGCCATCCGCGCAGGCGATGGCACAGCGTCGGGCGTCGGGGGCGAGGAGCTGGATCCCCGGTGCCGCCGCTCGATACAAGGCGCGCGCCCGGGCAATCTCGTGCCGCATCATCGCCCCCCACTGCGGGTCGTCCTTGAGCGTCGGATCGTGGAGCACCCGCTCGGCGGAGAGGCCGAAGGCGGCGAGCACATCCACCGGGAGGTAGCAGCGACCGCGCCCGGCGTCTTCGCCAACGTCGCGCAGGATGTTGGTGAGCTGCATCGCGACGCCGAGCGTGCGCGCGTAGCGCATCGCGCGGCCGCGTGCCGCCTCGTCCCCGTCGACGCCGAAGATGTAGGTGCACATCGAGCCCACCGACGACGCGACCCCCTCGCAGTAGCTCGTCAGCTCGGCCCACGAGTCGTAGTGCGTCGGGTGCAGGTCGCACGCCACGCCGTTGAGGAGCTCCTCGAGCACCTCCGCCGGGACGCCGAAGTCCCGGTGCGCCCGCCACAGCTCGCGGAAGACCGGCCCGTCGGGGCGCCCGGCGATGGCCTCCGCCACCCCCTCGCGGTACTGGTCGAGCTCACGCTTGAGCCGCACCGGGTCCTGCCCGGAGACGCGGTCGACGATGTCGTCGGCCAGCCGGCAGAACGCGTAGACCGCGAAGGCGCCGCGCCGCTTCCGCGGCGGCAGAAAGGTGCTCGCCAGCGCGAAGGTGCGCGCATAGGTGCGGGTGATTCCCTCGCAGTGCAACGCGTCGGCGCGCGCGAGGTCGGCCTCCGTCTCCTTCAGGAAGCCGGGGAGCAGGCTCACGCGTCGGCCTCGATGAGGTCGGCCACGATCTTCCCCGAGCTGATCACGCCGGGGAGTCCGGCGCCCGGGTGCGTACCCGCCCCCGCGAAGTAGAGGTTCGGGATGTCCTCGCTCCGGTTGTGCGGCCGGAACCACGCCGACTGCTGGAGGATCGGCTGCACCGAGAAGGCGCTCCCGAGATGGCTCGACAGGGTGTCGCGGAAGTGGAGCGGGTCGATCCGGTGCTCGGTCACGACGTGCTTCGAGAGTCCGGGCATATACCGGTCCTCGAGATACTGCATGATTCGGTCGCGGTATGGTCCCGACATCGTGCGCCAATCCGTCGGACCGCCGAGGTGCGGGACCGGCGAGAGGACGTAGAAGGCGTCGCATCCCGGCGGGGCGAGCGAGGGATCGGTCGCGGTGGGGCGGTGCAGGTAGAGGGAGAAGTCCTGCGCGAGCGTCTTCGTGCCGAACACCTCATCGAGGAGCCCGCGATAGCGCGGCCCCATCAGGATCTCGTGGTGCGCGATGTCCTCGTACGTGCGGTCCGTCCCGAAGTAGATGACCATCAGCGACATCGAGTACTTCATCCGCGCGATCTTCCGGTCCGTGTACTTCCGGCGCCAGCGCGGCGCGATCAGTCGCTGATACGTGAAGGCGACATCGCCGTTGCTCACCACCGCATCGGCGATCAGGGTCTCCCCGCCCGCGAGCCGCACCCCGTTGGCTTTCCCGGTGCGCTCGTCGACGGTGATCTCCTCGACCGTCGCGTTGAGGCGCAGCTCCCCCCCGAGGTCGGAGAAGCAGCGGACGAAGCCGTCCACGAGCGCGCCCGTGCCGCCCATCGCGAACCAGACCCCCCACTTCTGCTCGAGGTGGTGGATCAGGGTGTAGATCGAGGTCGTCTCGAAGGGATTCCCGCCCACGAGGAGGGGATGGAACGAGAAGACCTGCCGCAGCCGCTCGTCGCGGATGTGCTTGTTCGTGAGCCCCGCGACCGAGCGATCGGCTCGGAGCCGGATCAGGTCGGGGAGCACCTTCACCATATCGAGGAGGCTCGTGAACGGCTTGTCGATGAGCCCCATCCCCGTCGAGAAGACCCGCTCGGCCTCCCGGACGAAGCGGCGATAGCCCGCGACATCACCCGGGTTCAGCGCCTGGATCTGCCGAATGATCGCCTCGCGGTCCCCGTTGTACCGGAAGACGGTGCCGTCCTCGAACCGGATCTGATAGAACGGGTCGATGGGCACGATCGAGACGTAGTCCGCGGTCCGCTTCCCCGCGGCCGCGAAGACCTCATCGATCAACCAGGGGGCCGTGATGATCGTCGGCCCGCCGTCGAAGGTGAATCCGTCCTGCCGGTACACATAGGCGCGGCCACCCGGTTGGTCCCGCTGCTCCAGCACGGTGACCTCGTGCCCCTGGGCGCGGAGGCGAATGGCCGCCGCGAGTCCACCGAATCCGCTACCGATGACGAGAATGCGCATTCCGGATGAACGCTCCGACCCGACCGTTTGGTTGCAACCCTGCGATGCGAGAGGTGGGACTCGAACCCACACGCCTTGCGGCACAGGATCCTAAGTCCTGCGCGTCTACCAATTTCGCCACTCCCGCGCGAGACAGCCCCCGAAACCTACCCCGGAGCCACAACGCCCGCCCGGCTCGGTAAAGGGCCGGGCGGGCGTCGCCCCCGCGTGGGGAGGCCGGCGGTGGAGACCGCCGCATCACCGCGGAGGAGCGGGGGCGCTCGGCCCCCGCGGCATCAGCGGCCGTCGCGGAGGCGCAGGTTCACCACCGTGGTCTGACCCGCCGCGCCCTGGGGCGCTGGCCGGTACACCAGGAAGCTGATCACCTGGGTTCCGCGCACCCCTTCGATCGCCCGCTGCAGCTCCGCGGTCGTCCCGATCTTCCGCTTCGCTGGCAGGACCTCGGTGAGGATATCCCCCACGGCGAGCCGCCCCTCGGCCGGACCGCCCGCCTCCACTTGGCTCACCCGCACCCCACGGTACTGCTCCGGGATCCGCGCGAGCTTCGCGACCTCGGCCGTCACCGGCTCCACTGAGATCCCAAGGCGCGCGTTGGACGTGGGCACCGTCGCGGCGGGGGCCGGCGCCGCATCGGCGACCGCCGCGCTCTCACGCGGCGCCGAGCCGAGGCGAACCTGGAAGGTCTTCCGGCTGCCGTAGCGCATTGCCTCGACCGCCACCACATCCCCGGGCTTGTGGCCCCGAATCACGCGCTGGAGTGCGCTCACTCGATCGACCGGCTTGCCATCGGCTTTCACGAGGATGTCCCCCGGTTCGATGCCGGCCCGCAGGGCGGGGGAGTCGTCCCCCGAGTATCCGCCCACCTTGACCCCCGCGATCTCCTCGAGGCCAGCGACCGCCGCGTCCTCCGGCGTCACCTCGCTGATCGAGACGCCGATCACCGCGCGCCGGACCTCGCCGTGCGCGATCAGGTCGTCCATCACCTGCTTCGCGAGGGTGATCGGAATCGCGAAGCCGTACCCCGAGTAGAACCCGGTCTGGCTCGCGATCGCGGAGTTGATCCCCACCACCTCGCCGCGGGCGTTCACCAACGGGCCGCCAGAGTTCCCGGGATTGATCGCCGCGTCCGTCTGGATGAAGTCGCTGATGTCGTACTGCGAGCGCTGCAGCCCCTGGAGCCCGCGCCCCTTCGCACTCACGATTCCCGCCGTCACGGTGAAGTCGAGGCCGAGGGGATTCCCCACGGCGAGCACCCACTCCCCGATGCGAAGCTGCTCGTCGTCCCCGAAGGTCACGGTCGTCAGGTCGGTGGCGTCGATCTTGAGGACGGCCACGTCGGTCGTCGGGTCGCGCCCCACGACGCGGGCGTCGAAGATGCGCCGATCCTGCATCGCGACGCGGAGCCGGTCGGCATCCTCGACCACGTGGTTGTTCGTGAGGATGTAGCCGTCCTTGGACACGATGAAGCCGGAACCGCTCGACTCCTGCGTTCGCGGCTGCGGCTGCTGCCCATCGAACTGCCGGAAGAACTCCTCGAAGCCGGGCGGCACCTGCATCCGGCCCCGGGCGGACGGGCGACTCACCCGCTCCGCCTGCACCGAGACGACGGCCGGCGTGATGTGCTCGGAGATGGCGACGAAGGCGGTGCTGGCGTCGACGAGGGTGCGCCCCTCGTTTGCGGCTGGCTGTGCGCCGCTCTGGGCGAAGAGCCGCGAGGTCCAGTCCATCGAGGAGGCGAAGAAGACGCCACCCGCGAAGGCGAGGGCGGCGAAGGCGACGATCTTGGTGCGCGATACGGGCATGGGCTTAACCTGAGAAAGTGTCGGGGACTCCCTGCACATACCGTGCGGGAGCCCCCGGGTTCCGTCAAGCAATCAGGACTTCTTGGCGTCGTCGACGATCTCGTAGTCGGCCTCGACGACCTCTTCCTTTCCGGCCGACTCACCGGCCGCCGGCGCCTCGGCCCCCGCCGCCCCCTGCGCGGCGTAGACGGCCTGGCCCGCCGCCGAGAACGCCTCCGTCAACTCCGTCAGCGCCGCGGTGACCTCGGCCATATCGTCGCCACGGTGGGCCTTCCGGGCACGCTCCACCGCAGCCTCGAGACGGGACTTCACCTCGGCGGGGAGCTTGTCCCCCCACTCCTTCGACTCCTTCTCCACCTGGTAGGCGAGCGTGTCGAGTCGGTTGCGCGTGTCGATCTCCTCGCGCTTCCGCTTGTCGTCGGCCGCGTTCGCCTCCGCGTCCTTCACCATCCGGTCGATCTCGGCGTCCGAGAGCCCGCTCGAGGCCTCGATACGGATCTTCTGTTCCTTCCCGGTCGCCTTGTCCTTGGCGGCCACGTGCAGGATCCCGTTCGCGTCGATGTCGAAGGTGACCTCGACCTGCGGCTGCCCGCGCGGGGCCGGCGGGATCCCCGTGAGCGTGAACTTGCCGATCGTCTTGTTGTGCAGCGCCAGCTCGCGCTCGCCCTGCAGCACGTGGATCTCCACCTGAGTCTGGTTGTCGTCGGCCGTGGAGAAGGTCTCCGACTTCTTCGTCGGAATCGTCG
>JBMTAR010000098.1:0-7410 GCA_049428925.1 Gemmatimonadaceae bacterium | reverse complement strand
CGCGCGGGCGCCCGCGCGCGACACCTCACGCTGGGGGGGCTCATCATCGCCTTGGGCTGTGAGTCCCCGCCGCCGCTCCCCGGGGAGTGGATCGAGGGGGAGGGATTCCGCTGGCGCCAGCTCGACGTGCGCCGCGCCGCCACCAACGCCGCCGAGGCGCGCGCGGGATTCACGCCGCTCGACGCCGAACGCACGGGGGTGACGCACCGCAACGACGTCGACGATGCGCGGGCGATGGCGAACCGCGACCTCCTCATCGGGGCGGGAGCCGCCGTCGGTGATGTGGACGGCGATGGCTATCCCGATCTCTTCCTCGCCTCGGTCCTCAAGCCCGCTGCCCTCTACCGGAACCGCGGCGACTTCCGATTCGAGGATGTGACGCGCGCGAGCGGAATCGGCATCGATTCCCTCTCCACCGGCGCGACCTTCGCCGACGTCGATGGCGATGGCGACCTCGATCTCCTCGTCGGGACGCACGGGGGCCCCGTGATGCTCTGGCAGAACGACGGCTCGGGGCGCTTCACCGACATCACCGCGACCAGCGGACTCGTGGGCGGCTACGCCGCGACCTCGCTCACCCTCGGCGACGTCGACGGGGATGGCGACCTCGATCTCTACGTGGCGACGTACAAGGTTCGCAACGCGCTCGACGCGTTCCCGCCGCAGGTGCGCGAGTTCAACCAGGTGGTCACGAAGACGCCGGATGGCCGCTATGAGGTCCGGCCGGAGTGGGCCGCGGAGTACCGCGTGGAGGATCGCCCCGACCTCGGCGGCGTCGTCCGCTCGCAGCGCGCCGACCCCGACCTCTTCTTCGTGAACGACGGGACCGGACGCTTCGTCCGCACGCCGATCCGGGGGGCGCGCTTCCGAGACGCGACTGGCCGCCCCCTCGCGGCGGAGCCTGACTTCTTCACCCTCGCCGCGCGCTTCTATGACGTGAACGCGGACGGGTGGCCCGATCTCTACGTCTGCAACGATTTCGAGGATCCTGACCAGTTCTGGCTCAACGACGGTTCCGGCGGTTTCCAACTCGTCCCCGAGGTCGCCCTCAGTGCGACGAGCAATACCTGCATGTCCGTCGACTTCGGCGACGTGAATCGCGACGGTGCGGTGGATCTCTTCACCGCCGATATGCTGAGTCCGACGCTGGCCGCACAGCAGACCGAGATCCCGACGCACACGCCGCTGCCCAAGGGGATTGGGCGCACCGGGGCTCGGCCGCAGTGGATGCGCAACATGCTGCACATCGCGCGCGGTGACGGCACCTGGGCGCAGGTGGCCGACTATGCAGGCGTGGCCGCGAGCGACTGGACCTGGGGCTCGGCCTTCCTCGACGTCGACCTCGATGGCCAGGAGGACCTGCTCGCCCTCAACGGGCATCGCTGGGATGTCCGCGACGCCGACACCTTTGATCGCATCCGCGACGCTTTCCCACGCGTGCCGTGGAGTGAGGAGCAGGGACAGTTTCCACCGCTGGCCACGCGGAGCATGGTCTTCCGCAACAAGGGCGACCTCACCTTCCGCGCGATGCCGGAGGGCTGGGGCCTCGGGACGGTCGACGCGGTGTCGCACGGCGTGGCGATGGCCGATTTCGACCTCGACGGCGATCTCGATCTCGTGGTGACGCGGCTCAACGCCGAGGCGGTGGTGCACCGGAACGACGCCACCGCACCCCGGGTGGCGGTGCGCGCCATCGGCGTGGGCGGGAACCGCTTCGGGATCGGCGCGGTGGTGACGGTGCGCGGCGCAGCCGGCATCACGCAGGCCCGCGAGGTCACAGCGGGGGGCTACTACCTCAGTGGGAGCGAGGCGCAGCTCGTCTTCGCCGCGCCGGCCGATTCGACGTTCACGATCGAGGTCCGGTGGCCCGATGGGCGCGTGACGGTCGTGCCGGCCGCGCGGGGGAATCGGCTCTACGAGGTGCGGCAATCGGCGGCACGTCCAGCGGCCGACCTGCGCGTCGCCGCCGGCGTGGCCGGTGATGCGCAGCGCGCCGACGCCACCCCGGCCGGCTCGGCGGAGGGAGCCAGCGCGCTCCCGTTGTTCGTCGACGCCACGGGCTTGCTCGACGGGCATCAGCACCTCGAGACGCCCTTCGATGATTTCCGCCGTCAGCCGCTCCTGCCGACGCGACTGAGTCAGCTCGGGCCGGGGCTCGCCTGGCTCGACGCGGATGGCGACGGGGACGACGATCTCGTCGTCGGGGCCGGGCGTGGCGGATCGCTCACGCTCCTCCGCAACGAGGGCGCTCGGTTCCGCGCGACGCCACTCACGGCGCCCGTGGCGGGGGATCTCACAGCGATCGTCCCCGTCGGCGATGGACGCGGCGGGGTTCGGCTCGCGGTGGGCCAGTCGAGCTATGAGGCGTCGAGCGTGGACTCGGCGCTCGCGATGCCACGCGTGGTCGGGGTGGATGTGGATGGAGGGCGGGCGGCACCCATCGCGCTCGTCCCTGGCGACACCGCGAGCATCGGGGCGATCGCGACGGGGGACGTCGATGGGGATGGCTGGCTCGATCTCTTCGTCGCGCCGCGCGTGATCGCGGGGCTCTGGCCCGTGCCGGCGCCGTCGGCGCTCTGGCGTGGTGGCCCCGACGGACGCTTCACGCTCGATGCACGGAACACCGCCGCGCTCCGCGCGCTCGGTCTCGTGTCGTCGGCGTTGCTCGTGGATGTGGTCGGCGATGCGCGACCCGACCTCGTGGTCGCGACGGAATTCGGTCCGGTCCGCGTGCTGCGGAACGACGGCGGGGCGTTCCTCGACGTCACCGCGGCGCTCGGGCTCTCCGGAATCCGGAGTCGATGGAACGGGCTTGCTGCCATCGATGTCGACGCCGACGGTCACCTCGATCTCGTGGTGACGAGCTGGGGGCGCAACCTCCCGTTCGGCGCGAGCGCCGAGCGGCCGCATCTGTTGGTGACGGGGCCATTCGGGGCGTCAGGACCTGGGCTCATTTTCGCGCGGACCGATTCGGTCACCGGTCGGGAGCTGCCGACCGAATCGTTCGCGCGGTTGGGGCTCGAGCTGCCTGATCTTCGGCGCCGGATCGCGACCTATCGGGAGTTCGCGTTGGCGGATGTGGACGCCGTGCTGGGGCCGGCGGCCTCCGCTGCCGTGCGGATCGGCGCGACCACCTACGACCATCTCGTGTTGCGGAACCGGGGGTCTCGCTTCGACGCGGTGCCACTGCCGCCGGCGGCCCAACTGGCGCCGGCATTCGGGATCGGCGTCGCGGACTTCGATGGGGACGGGCGCGAGGACCTGTTCCTGGCGCAGAACTTCTTTCCGACCGAGATCGCGACGATGCGATTCGACGCGGGGGTCGGGCTCGTGCTGCGTGGGGATGGTGCGGGTGGGTTCACGGCGTTGGATGTCCGGAGTTCCGGGGTGGCGATCCGCGGCGACCAGCGTGGGGTGGCTGTCGCCGATTTCGATGCCGATGGGCGTCCTGATGTGGCGGTCGCGCAGAACGGCGAGGGGACGACCCTGTGGCGGAACCGGGGTGGCCGAGCCGGGCAGAGTGTGCGGGTCGCAGGGGCCGCTGGCAACCCGCTGGCCGTCGGGGCTCGCATCCATTTGGAGGGGGACGGATGGCGTGGTCCGAGCCGGGAGGTGTCCGGGGGTCACGGCTACTGGTCCACCGATGGGGGGGCGCTGGTCTTGGCGCGACCGCCAGGGGCGCTCCGACTGGTCGTTCGGTGGCCGTCCGGACGCGAGACGCGGGTTCCCCTGCCACCGGATGGGTCTCCGGTGTTGTTGCGTTCGCCATAACGAGCGCGTCCTACCCATGTCACACTTTAGTCTTGCCGATGTGGCAGGGTCGTCGTATGTTGGCCGCTGTATCCCGCAGTTCACGTGTACGGGCCGGAATCCGCCGTCCCGTGCTCTCGTTTACCAGGAGCCCGCTTCATGAAGATGCGCACAGTCGCACGGCTCTCGGCGCTCGGTGTCGTTGCGATCCTTGGGGGTTGCGTCGACAACAGCTACGAGACCACCGACCTCAGCAACCGGTTCGAGGTCGCCCCGTCGTACATCGGTGTCGACGAGGGGATTCCCGTTCAGATGACCGCGACGCAGGGTGGCGCGCCGCAGACGGTGACGTGGGAGAGCAGCAACACCCAGGTCGCGACGGTCACCTCGGGCGGGCTCGTGTCGACGAACTGCACGCCGGCGGGGAGCGCGACCTCCTGCTTCGCCGCGATCACCGCGACGAAGCCGGACGGCTCGAAGAAGTCGTCGAGCGTCACGGTGTACAACCTTGTCGGGCAGCCGCTCACCAACAACGTGCCCGTGACGGTCGGCGGCACGGTCGGTGACGACATCCTGTACCGCATCTACGTACCGGAAGGGCAGACGAACCTCTCGGTGACGATGAGCGGCGGGACGGGCGACCTCGACTTGTATGTGCGTCGCGCGACGCCGCCGACGACCGCGTCGGGCGGCTTCACCTGTCGGTCGTGGAACGCCGGGAACACCGAGACCTGCACGTTCACGAACCCGCAGGCGGGAACGTGGTACATCCGCATCGACGTGTACGAAGACGGGGCCGGGGCATCGCTGCGTGCCGTGGTCACCCCGTAACCACGAGCCGACCATGACTCAATTCACTCAGAGGTTCTCCATGTCGCGTGTGTTGACCCACGCCCTCCGCGCCGGGCTCGCGCTCGCGCTGTCCTCCGCGGCGGCGCTCGCCCAGAGCGCCGTGTTTAGCGGCAAGGTGACGTCGGCGGGCCAGCCGCTCGGCGGTGCCAGCGTCGGTATCGTTGAGCTGGGCGTCGGCGCCACGACGGCGGTCGACGGCACCTATTCGTTCACCGTCCCGGTCGGCGCCAACGCCGGCCGATCGGTGACGCTGCGGGCCCGCGCGATCGGCTACTCGCCGAAGCAGGGGACCGTGACCCTCGCGGCGGGCCGCATCGAGAAGGATTTCGTGCTCGACAAGGACGTCCTGAACCTCGAGCAGGTCGTCGTGACCGGCGTGGGTGACGCGACGTCGCAGAAGAAGACGGCGTTCTCCGTCGGCGTGGTCGACGCGTCACAGATCAAGGAGGCCCCGTCCTCCTCGCCGGTGGGCGCCCTCGCGGGCCGCGTTGCCGGCGCCTCGGTCGTGACGGTCTCCGGCCAGCCCGGCCAGGCCCCGGCGATCCGCCTCCGCGCGGCGACGAGCCTCACCGGCTCCGCCGATCCGCTGATCATCATCGACGGCACCATCACCCGCATGACCCTCGCCGACATCAACACCGAGGACGTCGAGCGGATGGAGGTCATCAAGGGGGCCGCGGCGAGCTCCCTCTACGGCTCGGACGCGGCGAACGGCGTCGTGCAGATCTTCACCAAGCGTGGGGCGCAGCTGGCCGAGGGTCAGACCTCGTTCCAGCTCCGCAACGAGTACGGCAACAGCTGGCTCCCGAACAAGGTGCCGGGCAACACGGCGCACGAGTTCCGTCTGCTCCCGGACGGGGACTTCGCGCGCGATGCGAATGGGAACCGCATCCAGGAGGCGGATCGTATCGCCGACAATCCGTACCCGGTCGTCTACGACCAGCTCGGGCAGGTTTTCCGCCCGGGCACGTTCATGACGAACTACGCCTCGGTCGGCCAGCGGCGTGGGTCGACGAACTTCAACGTCTCGTTCCAGAACTCCCGTGAGTCGGGCGTCCTCGGGCTCCTGAACGGGTTCTCGCGGCAGAACTTCCGCATGAACCTCGACCAGGCAATCACCGACCAGCTCACCTTCCAGGCGGGCGCCTTCTACGGGCGGTCCAACTCGGATGAGGCGGAGAACACCGGAATCTTCTTCGGCCTCCGCTTCCTCGAGCCGAACGTCGACCTGCTCGCGCCGAATGCGGACGGCTCGCCGTTCAACGCCGCGATCAAGCAGCCCCCGCTCTCGGGCAACGTTGTGAACCCGCTCTACGGCCTCGCCAACCGCGACATCTCGCGCGACCGCGATCGCTTCAACGGGACCTTCAAGCTCACATACAAGCCGCTCAGCTGGCTCACCGCCGAGGGGAACATCAACTACGAGCAGTCGGGCGACATGTACAAGTCGTTCACGCCGACCGGCTTCATGAACTCGTCGGGCGCGGTGGATGACGGGAGCCTGTTCCAGAGCTCGACGCTGGCGCGTACCAGCAACGTCGGCGCGACGCTGACCGCGGTCCGCAACTTCGAGTGGTTCACGAACACCACCAAGCTCGCCTACGTGTTCGAGGACCAGTCGATCAACAACGTGAACGTGTTCGCCGCGTCGCTGACCGTGCCGAAGGTGCCGGAGTTCAGCTCGGCCGATCCGGCCGCCGACATCTTCCCGGGCTCGCGCTCGGTGACGATCCGCAATCAGAACCTGTTCGCCATCACCACGTTCGACATCCGCGACCGGTACATCTTTGACGCGCTGGTGCGTCAGGACCAGTCGTCGCTCTTCGGCGCCGACCAGCGGACTGCGATCTACAACCGTGTCTCGGCGGCGTACCGCCTCTCCGAGGATCTCCCGCTCCCGGGGATCGATGAGTTCAAGCTCCGTGCCTCGTACGGCACCGCCGGCCTTCGCCCGGGCTTCGACGCGCAGTATGAGATCTTCTCGCTCGTCGGCGGCAGCCCGACGCCGGTGACCCTGGGCAACCGGGACCTCCGGCCGGCCTTCTCGAAGGAGACGGAGGTGGGCTTCAACCTCACCTTCCTCCGCAACTTCACCTTCGAGTACAGCTACTCCGACAAGATCACGAGCGACCAGATCCTCCTCGCCCCGGTTTCGGCGGCGACGGGGTACCGCAACACCTGGACGAACGCGGGCACGCTCGCGGGCCAGACGCACGAGGCCGCCCTCGGCGCCGTGCTGCTCTCGACGGGCGATATGTTCTGGCGCCTCAACCTGACCGCGGATCGCACGCGGCAGCAGATCACCGAGCTCAAGGTCGCGCCCTTCCTCGCGGGCCCGGACGGCAACACGCAGCTCTTCCGCGTGGGCGCCGGCGAGCCCTTCGGCGTGATCTACGGATCGCGCTGGATCCGTACCCCGGAGCAGCTGGCTTCCACCATCGAGGCTGGTCGCCTGACCGGAACGGCGGCGGACTACCGCCTCAACGAGGAGGGCTTCTATGTGAAGACCTCCGACTGGCGGACGCTGAATGAGAAGCCGCTGAAGGCCTTCACCGCTGATGGGCAGTCGGTGGTCCAGATCGGGGATGTCAACCCCGACCTGAACCTCGCCATCAACTCCACCTTCCAGTGGGGGGGCTTCAGCCTGAACGCGCTGATCACGATGGTCCGCGGCGGCGACATCTACAACTACACCCGCCAGTGGCCGTTCAACGAGCAGCGTGACCCGCTCTACGACCAGCGTGGGAAGGTCGAGGAGGAGAAGAAGCCGGTCTCCTACTACCAGACCTTCTACAACAACTTCGACGC
>JBMTAR010000097.1:0-7561 GCA_049428925.1 Gemmatimonadaceae bacterium | reverse complement strand
GTGGCGGCGGTAGCGCATCTTTTGCGGATGTGAACTCGTCGTCACCTTTCGCCGCTGGAACCTCGACTCTGGGTGGCGGGGCGGGTGGCAACGCCCCCTTCCTCCGCCCCTCCCAGCCCCACCCCCCCGGCGCGGGGGGCCCCGCCGGCGACGTCGGCGGCGAGGTCACGCCACGAGGGGTGCCCCCCGTGGTCCCGGTCCCAGAGCTCCTTCCCCGCCCCGACGACGAAGGTGAGGGCACCGGCCCCGCGCGAGGCGGCGCGATAGTCGAGCCCGCCGGAGCGGAGGGCGGCGTGGGCACCTCCCTGGATCAGTGCGGACGCGACGAAGTGCTTGGCTTTGTCCGGGCCGAACCAGGGGTCGGGGGGGCGATCCGGCGGCGCCCCGAAGGCGAGGCTCAGCCACACGATGGGGACGACGGGCTCCATCAGTCGTCGCGATCCCGGGCCCAGGCAACGGTGGCCCGCACAGCCCGCCGCCACCCGCCGAGGCCGCGCCGCGCGGCATTCCCGGCCGGCGCGGGGGTGAAGCGCGCGTACTCGCGGGCGGAGAGGAAGGCGTCCGCGTTCGCCCAGACCCCGGCGGCGATCCCCGCGAGGCCGGCGGCGCCGAGCGCCGTGGTCTCGATCTCCGAAGGCCGCTCGACCGGGACGCCGAGGACGTCAGCCTGGAACTGCATCAGCCAGTCGTTCCCCGTGGCGCCGCCGTCGACGCGCAGCACATCGAGCGGGGCGCCGCTCACCCCACGCATCGTATCGAGGACGTCCGCGGTGCCGAAGGCCATCGCCTCGAGCGCGGCGCGCACGAGGTGCTCGCGCCGCGTGCCGCGGGTGAGCCCCACGATGGTGCCGCGCGCCTCCGGCTCCCACGCCGGCGCCCCGAGCCCGGTGAGGGCGGGGACGAAGTAGACGCCGTCGGTGGAGTCGAGGCCGCGCGCCATCGCCTCGCTCTCCGCCGCGACCGCGAGCAGCCCGAGCCCATCACGCAGCCACTGGACCGCCGCGCCCGCGACGAAGATCGCGGACTCGAGCGCGTAGGCGGGCTGGCCCGCGGCGTCGCAGCCGAGGGTGGTGAGGATACCCCGCCCGCCGACCGGCCGCTGCGCGCCGGTGTTCAGCAGGAGAAAGGCGCCGGTGCCGTACGTGTTCTTCCCCTCCCCCGCCCGCCAACACCCCTGCCCGAAGAGCGCCGCCTGCTGGTCGCCGGCGACTCCGAGGATCGGGAGCGCGGCACCGAGATGCTCCACCGCGGCGACCCCGAAGTCGCCTGCGGAGGGGCGGACCTCCGGGAGCATCGCGCGCGGGACGCCGAAGAGCTCGAGGAGCGACGGGCTCCAGTCGCGCGCGTCGATGTCGAAGAGCATCGTGCGCGAGGCGTTGGTCGGGTCGGTCGCATGCACCGCGCCGCCGGTGAGACGCCAGATCAGCCAGCTGTCGATGGTGCCGGCGCGGAGCCGCGTGACGTCGAGGCCGCGTGGCGCGACGACTTCCCGGAGGAGCCATTCGAGCTTCGTCGCCGAGAAGTACGGGTCGGGGACGAGGCCGGTGAGCTGCTCGATGCGCGGGGCCCACCCCTCGGCGCGGAGCGCGGCACACCGCGCGGCGGTGCGACGGTCCTGCCAGACGATGGCGGGGGCGACGGGGTGGCCCGTCTCGGCGTCCCAGACCACGAGGGTCTCGCGCTGGTTCGTGATCCCGATGGCCTCCGGAGTGACGCCGGCCATCGCGATCGCCGCACGGGCCGCCGCGAGGGTGGTCGTCCAGATCTCCATCGGGTCGTGCTCCACCCACCCCGGCGACGGGAAGTGCTGGCCGAACTCCTGCTGCCCGCGTCCGAGGATGCGGCCATCGGCCGCGACGACGAGGGCGCGGGAGCTCGTCGTGCCCTGATCGAGGGCGAGGATGGTACGGGGTCGGGTCATAGGGAGAACGTATAGATTGCACCGTCCACCGCCAGCCGCCCGGAGTCGGTCATGCCCGCGCCCTTCGCCTTCCTCCTCCTCGATGTCGCGGACCGCGTCGCGACGGTGACGATCAACCGGCCCGACAAGCTCAATGCGCTCAACGCGCAGGTGATCGACGAGCTCGACCGGATGTTCGGCGAGCTGGCGACGCGTGCGGACGTGGGGGCGATCGTGCTGACGGGGTCGGGACGCGCGTTCGTGGCCGGTGCCGACATCGCCGAGATCGCCGCGGCGGCGGCGACCCCCGCCGGCCTCGCCGCGGTCTCGGCGCACGGCACGGCGGTGTTCACCCGGATCGAGCGGTTCGCGAAGCCCGTCATCGCAGCGGTGAACGGCTTCGCTCTGGGCGGCGGCTGCGAGCTCGCGCTCGCCTGCCATCTCCGCGTGGCGAGCACGCACGCGAAGTTCGGGCTCCCCGAGGTCAAGCTCGGGTTGATCCCCGGCTACGGCGGGACGCAGCGGCTCCCGCGGCTCATCGGGCAGGGGCGCGCGCTGCAGCTGATCCTGACCGGCGAGGCGATCGACGCGGAGACCGCGCACCGGATCGGGCTCGCGAACGACGTGGTCGCGGGGGATATGCTCCTCGAGGCGGCGCGGTCGCTCGCGAAGATGATGGTCGCGCAGGGGCCGCTCGCGCTCGCGCATGCGATCACCGCCGTCACCGCCGGCGCCGACCTTCCGCTCGACGCCGCGCTCGCGCTTGAAGCGGAGCATTTCGACGCGGTGGGCCGCACCGAGGATATGCGCGAGGGGACGGCAGCCTTTCTCGCGAAGCGCGCCCCGGCGTTCCGCGGCGCGTGACCGCGACACCGGCGCCCACCGAGGCGCGCAGGAACGCCGGTACGACGCGCGGCACCCCCGGCCCGACCGCGGAGGCCGCGCCGACTGCGGATGCTCCGCCGACGGCGGCGCGCCTCGCGACGCTCGCCGTGCGCGACTTCCGCAATCTCGTGGCGGTGGACGCGCAGCTCCCGGATGACGGCGTCGTGGTGGTGGGGGAGAACGGCCACGGGAAGTCGAACCTTCTCGAGGCGATCGCATATCTCCGGCTCCTGCGCTCCGTGCGCGGGGCGCGCGACCGCGACCTGATCCGGCACGGGGCGCCCGCGTTCCACGTCGCCGCGTCCTGCGCGGGGACGGCGGTGCGGCGCGTGAGCGTCGGGGTGGACCGGCAGGGGCGGAAGCGGGTGACCCTCGACGGCGCGGAGACGACGCGACTCACGGAGGCGCTCGACGCGCTGCCGTCGGTGACCTTCTCGCCGCGGGATGTGGACCTCGTGGCGGGGGGGCCGGGCGAGCGACGCCGATACCTCGACATCACGCTCGCGCTGAGCGCGCCGACCTACCTCGAGGCGCTGCGGCAGTATCGGGGCGCGCGCGCGCGACGGAACGCCGCGTTGCGGGAGGCGGTGCGACGCGGCGCCGCGGCGGCCGGGGTCGCCGCGTGGGAGCCCGCGCTCGCGCGGCACGGTGGGACGCTTGTGCGCGCCCGGCGCGCCTGGGTCAACGCCGCCGTGGACACCTTCGCCGCGCACTGCGCCGCCATCGGGGAGCGCGGGCGCCCGACGCTCCGCTACGTCGGTGCCGCGGCGGAGGCCGAGGACCCTGAGACGGCGATTGCCGAGCAGCTCGAGCGACAGCGCGAGACCGACGTCCGGCGCGGCCTGACGCAGGCCGGCCCGCACCGAGACGCCCTCGGGATGGCGCTCGACGGCCACGACCTGCGGACCGTCGGGTCGGCCGGGCAGCACCGAACCGCAGCGATCGTCCTGCGGCTCCTCGAGGCCGCGACGCACCGTGATGCGACCGGCGTGACCCCCGTGCTCCTCCTCGACGACCCGTTCGCGGAACTCGACCGGCATCGGACGGGGCGGATCCTCGCCCTCCTCGCCGCGCTCGGACCCGGTCAGCATCTCGTCTGCGTGCCGCGTCCCGACGAGGTGCCGGCGCAGTACACGCGGCTCGCGCGCTGGACGATCGCCGACGGCACGCTGACGGCGACGGCGGGCTGATGGGCCGCGAGGGATCGGGCGCGCCGCGGGGGATCCGCGAGGCGATGGCCGCGCTGCTACGGGCGACCGGGCTCGATGCGCCGATCGCCCGCGCCGGCGTCCTCGCCGCGTGGGGGCCCGCGGTCGGCGCGCGCATCGCCGCCGTGACGGAGGCGCGGCTCGTGACGGCGGACGGCACCCTCGTGGTCGCCGTGACGACGCACGCGTGGATGCAGGAGCTGACGCTGATGGAGCGCCAGCTCCTGACGCGACTCGCCGCGACGGCACCGGAGCATCCGGTGACACGGATCCGCTGGGAGCTGAAGCGCTGACTTGGGGGATTCCCGAGGGAAAATCGATTGATTTGCCCCTCGGGCGCGGGTAACGTTCGGGGTCGTGTCCCGCGGGCCTCCGCGCGCGGGCGCCCCCCTGCTCCCTCCCCGATCATGGCCAAGACGAACGACGCCGCCGAGTCCTCCTACGACGCCTCCGGGATCCAAGTCCTCAAGGGGCTCGAGGCGGTCCGGAAGCGCCCCGGGATGTACATCGGCTCCACCTCGCACCGCGGGTTGCACCACCTCGTCTACGAGGTCGTCGACAACTCGATCGACGAGGCGCTCGCCGGCTACTGCGACACGGTGGCGGTGACGATCCACCCCGACGACTCGATCACGGTCGAGGACAACGGGCGCGGCATCCCCGTGGACATCCACCCGGTGGAGAAGCTCCCGGGTGTGGAGCTCGCGCTGACGGTGCTGCACGCGGGCGGCAAGTTCGACAAGAACACCTACAAGGTGTCGGGCGGCCTCCACGGCGTCGGCGTGTCGGTCGTGAACGCGCTCTCCGAGCGTCTGAAGGTGTGGGTGAAGCGCGAGGGGAAGGAGCACTACATGGACTTCGCGCGCGGCGACACCACGACGAAGCTCACCGTCCTCGGGACCGTGAAGGCGAAGGACACCGGCACCAAGGTCTGGTTCAAGCCCGACGCACAGATCTTCACCGAGCTCGTGTACGACTATGCGACGCTCTCGACGCGCCTCCGCGAGCTCTCGTTCCTGAACAAGGGCGTGACGATCACGCTCACCGACGAGCGTGAGGGGCAGGCGCGGTCGGAGACCTTCCACGCCAAGGGCGGGCTGAAGGAGTTCGTCGCGTTCATGAACGCGAAGGCGAAGGCGCTGCACCCGGAGATCCTCTATCTCGAGGCGGAGCGCGACGACGTCGGCATCGAGCTCGCGCTCCAGTACAACGACGGCTACAACGACAACGTCCTCTCCTTCGTCAACAACATCAACACGCACGAGGGGGGGACGCACCTCACGGGCTTCAAGTCCGCCCTGACGAGCGTCATCAACAAGCACCTCGACAAGTCGTCGTTCGCCAAGAAGGACAAGGAGGTCAAGCTCTCCGGCGACGACGTCCGCGAAGGCCTGACGGCGGTCCTCTCGGTGAAGGTCCGCGAGCCCCAGTTCGAGGGACAGACGAAGACGAAGCTCGGCAACTCCGAGGTCGAGGGGATCGTGCGCGCCGTGGTGAACGAGTGGCTCGCGCCGTACCTCGAGGAGCACCCACGCGTCGCGAACATCGTCCTCGAGAAGGCACTCTCGGCGGCCCGCGCCCGCGAGGCGGCCCGCAAGGCGCGCGACCTCACCCGCAAGAAGTCGGCGCTCGACGTCGGCAACCTCCCGGGCAAGCTGGCCGACTGCTCCCTCTCCGACCCCGCGATGTGCGAGCTCTACCTGGTCGAGGGCGACTCGGCCGGCGGCTCCGCCAAGCAGGGGCGCGACCGCATGTTCCAGGCGATCCTCCCGCTGCGCGGCAAGATCCTGAACGTCGAGAAGGCCCGGTTCGACAAGATCATCTCCAACGAGGAGATCCGTACGATCATCACGGCGATCGGCGCGGGGATCAAGGAGGAGTTCCAGCTCGACGGGGTGCGGTACCACAAGATCATCATCATGACGGACGCCGACGTCGACGGCGCCCACATCCGCACGCTCCTCCTGACCTTCTTCTTCCGCCAGATGCCGGAGCTGATCGACGCCGGGATGGTCTACATCGCGCAGCCGCCGCTCTTCCGCGTTGGCAAGGGGAAGGAGGAGTACTACGCCTACGACCTCGCGGAGCGCGACGTCATCGCGGCCCGCCTCGGTGAGGGGAAGGCGAACCTGATGGTGCAGCGCTACAAGGGCCTCGGCGAGATGAACCCCGACCAGCTCTGGAAGACGACGATGAACCCCGAGACGCGCACGATCCTGAAGGTGACGATGGACGACGCGTTCCAGGCGAATGAGATCTTCCAGACGTTGATGGGCGACGAGGTGGAACCGCGCCGCGTCTTCATCGAGACCAACGCCAAGTTCGTGTCCAACCTGGACATCTGACTCCAGCCGCCGGAGGCGGCGCATGGCCCTTCCGCTCGACCGCTTCACCCTCGAGGTCGTCCTCGTCGCCGTCACGGGACTGATGACCCTGATGATGGCGAACACCTGGCTCACCAACCGCGAGGAGCCCGGGGTGGCGTCGTGGTTCGTGACCACGATCAGCGGCCTGATGGTCTTCGGCCTCATCGCGGGGCTCGACACGCAGGCCGGGGGGCAGGCGCCGCTCCACGGCATTCGGAATATCGCGTCGTTCCTCCTCTCCCTCGGCCTGCTCGGCGGCGTCCTGGAGTTCCGTGGCCGCGGGAACAGGCGATGGTGGTCGGTGCTCGGCGCCGTCGGGACGGTCTTCGCCGGGGTGATGCTCCCGCTTCGGGATGATGTGCGGACACGCCTCGTGGTCTTCGACATCGCCTCCATCGGTGCGATGGTCGCGCTGGCGATGGTGCTCGCCTGGCGCGCCCCGCAGCCCGAGCGCCGGAGCCTGCGCTTCGGGACGATCGCGCCCCTCGGCTTGGCCGGCGTACTCGCGATGCGGCTGTGGACCACCCTGCAGGCCGGTCCGGACGCGACGCTCCCCGATCTCGACGCCCAGAACGCCGTGTTCCTGATGACGGCGCTCTTCAACATCACGATGACGCACACGGCCACGCTGGTGCTCTATCAGCGGGCGCAGGAGCGGACGCAGCGCCTCGCGATGGAGGATCCCCTCACCGGTCTGCCGAACCGTCGGGCCTTCGACGAACGGCTCGCGCGCGAACTCGCCCGGAGCACCCGCACCCGCGCCCCGTTCGCGCTCATCCTCGCGGACGTGAACAACCTGAAGAGCGTGAATGATCGGCACGGGCACCGCGCCGGCGACCGCCTGCTCGCCAGCGTCGGGGACCGCCTGCGCCTCGTCGCTCGTGAGACCGACGTGGCCGCCCGCCTGGGCGGCGACGAGTTCGGCGTCCTGCTCACCGGCGTCGGCGACGATCGCGGGCTCGCCGCGGCCGTCCAGCGGCTGCGGGAGGCGCTCGAGGGCGAGGTTGACGCCGGAGCGGGGCTCCGGCTCGATCTGCGTGTCAGTCTCGGTGGCGCGATCTGGGGCGAGGAGAACAAGGGCCGCGACGCCCTCCTTGGTGCGGCCGACCAGAAGCTCTACGACGACAAGGCACGTTCACGCCTGCGGGCCGCGACGTCCTGAGGGGTCGCCTCGGACAGTGAACGGGGGGGGGGGGGGGGGG
>JBMTAR010000096.1:0-7751 GCA_049428925.1 Gemmatimonadaceae bacterium | reverse complement strand
GACCGGGCGAATGCGCTCCGCGTGATGCTGGCGGCCGGCGCGGGCGGCGCGCCGGCCGGCGCGGTGCGCCGTGAAGAAATCGTGGTGCTCAGCGCCGATCTCGATGACGCCTCCGGGGAGGAGCTTGGGGCCCTGACCGGCCGGCTCCGGTCGGCGGGGGCGCTCGATGTGGTCGTGCTGCCATCGGTGATGAAGAAGGGGCGGCCCGGGACGCGCGTCGAGGTCATCGTCCGGCCGGCGGAGGCGAGTGCGCTGGAAGGGGTGCTCCTGCACGAGGGGCCGACGATCGGTGTCCGGCGGATGGAGGGGACGCGGGCCGTCCTCGCGCGCCGCGAAGAGACGCGGATGATTTTCGATCATCCGATTCGGTTCAAAGTCGTCGCGATGCCCGATGGGTCGGAACGGGCGAAGCCGGAGTTCGATGATGTGCAGATGGTCGCGGACCGCCTGGGACGGCCCGTGCGCGACGTCCTGGAAGAGGCACGGAAGTCGTTCTAAATCATTGATTTCCGATGGTTCTGCTGATAGGTTGGTTGAACCATGATTCGCGTCCTCCGCGTCCAGCCTGAGAGCATTGCCGCCGAGCTGGGCCTGACGCCCGGGACCGAGCTGCTGTCGGTCGATGGTCGCCTACTCGACGACTTCCTCGACTGGGAGTTTCTCACGGCCGATGAGTCCTTCGAGCTCGAGGCGAAGCTCCCCGACGGGGAGCACGTCGTCTTCGAGATCGAGCGTGAGGGCGGGGAGCCGATGGGGGTGGAGCTGGAGCCTCCCAACGTCCGCCGCTGTGCGAACCGGTGCGAGTTCTGCTTCATCGAAGGGCTCCCCAAGGGACTCCGGCAGCCGCTGTACATTCGCGACGACGATTATCGGCTCTCGTTCGCCTATGGCAACTTCGCGACGCTCTCGAACCTCAAGGAGAAGGACGTCGCGCGGATCCTCGAGTATCGTCTGTCGCCCCTGTATGTCTCGGTGCACGCCACGCCGTGGGAGGCGCGAAAGGTCCTCCTGAACAACCCGCGCGTGCCGAACATCGTCGAGCAGCTCACGCGGCTCACCGAGGGCGGCATCCAGTTCCACGGACAGATGGTCATCGTCCCCGGCCTCAACGACGGGGAGGTGTTGGAGCAGTCGCTCGCCGACCTCTGGGCGTTCGGTGAGGCGTGCCTGAGCGTCGCGCTCGTGCCGGTCGGGGTGACGCAGTTCTCGCATCTCTACACGGGGCGCTCGATGGACCGTGAGGCGGCGCGCGGGCTTCTCGAGGTGGCTGGTCGCTGGGCGACGCGCGCGGAGGCGGAGCGCGGGATGCCGTGGGTCTACGGCTCCGATGAGCTCTATCTCCTCGCCGACGTACCGCTCCCCGCCGCGGACCACTACCGGGATTTCGCCCAGATCGAAAACGGGGTCGGTGCGGTCACCTCGCTGCGCGGCCGCATCGCGGAGGGGGCGTCGACGCTCCCTCGGCTCGACGGGCGACGCATCGGCGTGGTGACGGGCACGGCGATGGCGCCGCTCCTCCCCGAGCTCCTCGAGCGCCTGTCGGCGACGACCGGTGCACGCTTCGAGCTGATTCCGACCACCAACTCCCTCTTCGGCCCCACGGTGACCACGGCCGGCCTCCTCGTCGGTGCGGACATCGCGCGGGCGTTGGAAGGCCGGGCCGACCTCGACCTCGCGCTGATCCCGGCCGAGACCATCAACGACGCCGGCGTCTTTCTCGACGACGTGTCCTTCATTGCCCTTCGCGAGACGCTGCCCATGCCGGTCTATCCGTCGTACGACTTCATCGATGTGCTCTCGCAGGAGGAGCCGATCGGCGCTTCGGTCGGGAGTGGCGCATGAGCGACATCCCCGTCGTCGCCCTCGGCGGGCGTCCCAACGTCGGCAAGTCGGCCCTCTTCAATCGCATCATCGGCGACGACACCGCCATCGTGAGCGACGAGGCGGGGACGACCCGTGACCGGCACTTCGCCCTCACGCAGTGGAACGGCCGCGACTTCTGGCTGGTCGATACGGGTGGATTGGTTGAAGACTCCGACCTCCCGATGGACGTCGCGATCAAGCGCCAGGTGAAGGAGGCGATCGCCGAGGCGGACCTGCTGCTGTTGACCGTCGATGCCAAGGCGGGGCTCCATCCGAGCGACGCGCGCATCGCGGACCTCATCCGACACGCGCGGAAGCCGTGGCTCCTCGTGGCGAACAAGGTCGACGATCCGAAGAGCACCGATTGGTTCGAGTTCTTCAACCTCGGCGCCGGCGATCCCGTCCCCGTCTCTGCGGGCAACGGCAAGAATTCCGGTGACCTCCTCGATGCCATCGTGTCCACGCTGCCGACGACCCCCTCCGACGGCGTCCCCGACGCCGTCCGAGTGGCGGTGATCGGTCGACCGAACGTCGGGAAGTCGTCGTTCATCAATCGGCTGCTGGGAGAGGATCGGCTCGTGGTTTCCGATGTCGCCGGGACGACGCGCGATTCGATCGACACGCCGTTCACCTTCCACGGCGAGCCGTACATCTTCGTCGACACGGCGGGACTGCGTCGCCAGTCGCGCGTGGACGACGGCGTGGAGTTCTATTCCGCGCTGCGCACCCGTCGCGCGATCGATCGGGCGGACCTGTGCCTGCTGCTCATCGACGCGGTCGAAGGCCTGCATAACCAGGATTTGAAGATCGCGACCCTCGCCTGGGAGGCGGGGCGCGGGATGATTATCGTCGTCAATAAGTGGGACCTGAAGGAGAAGGACGACAAGACGGCCGCGAAGTTCCAGAAAGAGTGCGTCGAGAAGGCGCCGTACCTGGCGCACGTCCCCTTCCTCTTCACTTCCGCCCTGACCGGGCAGCGGGTCACGAAGGTGCTCGAGGTGATCCGCGAGGTGCGGGCGGAGCGCGCGAAGCGCGTGCCGACCTCGGACGTGAACGAGGGGCTCCATACGCTCCTCGCGCGAAGACAACCGCCGCAGGCGGCGGGGAACGAGGTGAAGCTGAACTACGCCACGCAGGTCGAGACGGCGCCGCCGACGATCGTGGTATTCGGCAATCATCCGGAATTGGTGCAGGAGCACTACGTGCGGTACCTGCACAACGGCTTCCGCGAGATGTGGGGGTTCACGGGCAATCCCCTGCGGATCATCCTGAAGCGGAAGAACGGGAGGGAGTGAGATGGTGCCGGGCACGATGCCTCCGATCGTCGCGATCCTGCTCGCGTACGCGTCTGGGTCGCTTCCGTTCGCCTATCTCGCGGGCCGCCTGCTCAAGGGAGTCGACTTGCGCACGGTGGGATCGGGGAACCTCGGCGCCACGAACGTCTATCGGTCGCTTGGCGCGCCGGCCGCCGTTGTGGTGCTGCTCCTCGACGCGCTGAAAGGGGCGCTCCCGGTTCTGTTACTGACCCCGCGCATCAGCGAGGTCGTGAGCGCGCCGGCCGGGTCCGCGACCCCGGCGTGGATGGGGTTGGTCCTCGGCATCGCCGCGATCCTCGGACACGCCAAGCCGGTCTTCCTGTTCTGGGAGGGCGGGGGCAAGGGCGTGGCGACGACGGCGGGCGTCTTCGCCGCGCTCGTGCCGGTCGCGTTGCTCCTCGCGCTCGGTGTGTTCGTACTCGTCGTCTGGCGGACGCGGATCGTGTCTCTGGGGTCGATGGTCGCGGCATTGGTGCTCCCGGCGGCTGTCGCGTGGCGGGTGGGGCCTGGATCGCCGTTCGCGCTGGTGGCGATCGCGGTCGCCGGGTTTGTGGTCTGGACGCATCGCGCCAACATCGAGCGTCTGCGTGCCGGCACCGAGCCGCGCCTCGGGGCGCCGGGCGGACCGCCGCGCGGGGTCTCGGGTGATGCGCCGACCGGAGGCGCCGTCTGATGCGGTGCGCCGTGATTGGGGCCGGTGCGTGGGGGACCGCGCTCGCGAATCTCCTCGCGGAGAACGGCCACGAGACCATGCTCTGGGCCTACGAGTCCGACGTCGCCGATGCCATCGCGATGCGGCACGAGAATCCGAGGTTTCTCGCCGGCGTCGCGCTGCATCCGTCGCTCTCGGCCACCGACGACCTGGCGGCGGCCACGGTCGGCGCCGAGCTCGTGCTCTTCGCTTCGCCGTCGCACGCCCTGCGACGGATCGCGCGGGATGCCGCGGCGAGCATCACCGCCGGGACGCCGCTGGTGGTGGCGACGAAGGGAATCGAGGCCGACCGCCTCGCGCTGATGACGGACGTCGTGGCGGAGGAGATCCCCGCGCATCCCGTCGTCGCGCTGTCCGGTCCGAGCTTCGCCCTCGAGGTCGCGCAGCACCTGCCGACCGCCCTCGTCGCCGCCTGCACCGACCTGGAGATCGCGCAGCTCGTGCAGCGCGCGTTCAGCACCTCGGCGTTCCGCGTCTACACGCAGCGGGACGTGGTGGGGGTCGAGCTCGGTGGGGCATTGAAGAATGTGATGGCGGTCGCGACCGGCATCGCCGACGGTCTCGCTCTCGGGTTCAATGCCCGGGCGGCGTTGATCACCCGTGGCCTGGCCGAGATGACGCGTCTTGGCGTCGCGCTGGGGGCGGATCCGCTGACCTTCGCGGGACTCGCTGGCGTCGGGGATCTCGTGCTCACCTGCACAGGCTCGCTTTCGCGGAATCGGCAGGTGGGGCTCGCGATCGGCGAGGGGGCGACGCTGGCGGAGGTGCTCGCCGGTCGCGAGACCGTCGCCGAGGGGGTTGCGACCACGCAGAGCGCGCAGGCGCTCGCGGAGCGGGTGGGCGTGGAGATGCCGATTGTCGCCGCGGTGCACCGCGTCCTGTTCGAACGGCAGCCCGCGCGGTGGGCGCTCGTCGAACTGATGACCCGTGACCTGAAGGAGGAAGGCGCGTGAGCGCGAAGCCCGAGCCCATCCGCGAGTTCTATTCGATCGGGGACGTCTGCGAGATGCTCGAGCTGAAACCGCATGTGTTGCGGTACTGGGAGAGCCAGTTCAAGGTCCTGAGTCCCAACAAGAATCGATCTGGGAACCGAGTCTACACGCGACGCGAGCTCGAGTTCGTGCAGTTGGTGAAGCACCTGTTGTACACCGAGAAGTACACCGTGGAGGGCGCGCGGCTGCAGCTCGAGTCCCGTCGGAGGGACGGCGGGCTCCGCGCGACGGCACGGCAGGCACTCGACCTGCAGTCGATCCTCCAGCTCGAGAAGGACCTCAAGGACATCCTGACCACCTTGCAGCCGCCCGCGCGGCGGAGCCCCTGATGCGGATCCTGTGCAGCAACGATGACGGCATCCTCGCCCGGGGGCTCGATGTCCTCGAGCGCGCCGCACGGCCCCTCGGGGAGGTCTGGGTCGTCGCGCCGGACCGGGAGCAGAGTGCGACGAGCCACGCCCTGACGCTGCACCATCCGCTGCGGCCGGTGCAGCTCGGTGAGCGCCGATGGCAGATCGACGGCACGCCGACCGACTGCGTGATGGTGGCGGTCGAAGGGCTGATGCCCGACCGCCCCGACTTCGTGCTGAGCGGCGTCAATCACGGACCGAACATGGGCGAGGATGTGCTCTATTCCGGCACGGTGGCGGCCGCGATGGAGGGACTCGCGCTCGGCATCCCGAGCATCGCCGTCTCCTTCGCCGGGCGCGTCCTCCGCGGTGATGATCATCTCCTCGAGGACCAGGTCGAGGTGCTCTCGCGTCTGTTCGCGCACCTCACGTCGCTCCCCGCCTTCCCGGTCGACACGCTGCTCAACGTGAACATCCCGCGTGTGCCGGCGGCCGAGGTGAAGGGGGTGCGGCTGACGCGGCTCGGCCGGCGCGTCTTCTCCGATTCGCTCACCAAGATGAAAGACCCGTGGGGTCGCGAGATCGTCTGGATCGGCGGGGGGAGCGCCACCTGGAGCGGGGATGACGATGCCGACTTCGTCGCCGTTCGCGACGGGTACATCTCGGTCACGCCGCTGCACCTCGACCTGACGCACCAGGCGCGGCTCGCCGACGTGGAGCCCTGGTGGAGACCGCTGTAGTCCGACGTTTCGGTGGCGCGCGGCGGCGGCTGATCGAGACGCTCGCCGAGCGCGGGATCACCGACGTCCGTGTGCTCAAGGCCTTCGACGATGTCCCGCGGCATCTCTTCGTCCCCACAGGCGTGCAGCATCGCGCCTACGAGGATACGGCGCTTCCGATCGGGTCCGGGCAGACGATTAGTCAGCCGTGGGCCCACGCCAGCGCGCTCGCCGCGCTGCGACTCACGGGCCGGGAGCGTGTGCTCGAGGTGGGCTCCGGTTCGGGCGTCCAGTCGGCGCTCCTGACGCGGCTCGTGGATCAGGTCTTCTCCATCGAACGGGTGAGCGAGCTCGCGACGGCCGCGCGTGATGCGTTCCGTGCCTGCGGGATTGATCGGGTGGTCCAGCGGGTCGGAGACGGGACGCTCGGCTGGCCGGAGTTCGCCCCCTTTGACGCGATCCTCGTCGGTGCGGCTGGGCCGGCCATCCCCGCGCCGCTTCGGGCCCAGCTCGCCGTGGGTGGGCAGTTGCTGATGCCGGTCGGCGAGCGTACGCAGCAACTCGTGCGGCTGCGGAGGACGGCGGTGGACGCGTGGGAGGAGACCCCCCTTGATCCGGTGCGGTTCGTTCCGCTGATCGGGCGGCACGGATTTCCCGGGTGACGCGGTGAACGAATCCCTGAGTCTCGGAGTATGACAGGTGTCCCTCACGGAGAGTCTCGGTGCAGATGATGCGAGCGCGCATGGGTGGAGTCGGCTGGAACGGGGTCGGGTTGCTCGCGGCGCTGCTGGTCGCCACGTCAGGCCTTGAGGCGCAGGCGGGGCGGGGGGAGGGGTTCCTGTTTCGCGAGCCGTTCGCGACCGTCACCTTCCACGGCGGGGTCGCCCTCCCGAGGGCAGGGAGTGACCTCTTCGAGGATGTTACGAAGGACCTGACGCTCGACCGGTCGAGTTTCGTCGCGGCGTCCTTCGGGATGGACCTTGCCTTCGCGGTCACGCCGCGCTGGGACGTTGTGGTCGGGTTCGGGCCATCGTCGAGCCGGACGCCGTCCGAATTCCGTGACTGGGTCGACAACAATGACCTGCCGATCGAGCAGGTGACGTCGTACAGCCGGTCGCCGTTCCTGCTCTCCGCACGGTATCATTTAAACGAGAAGGGTCGGCTGGTCGGGTCGTTCGCCTGGATCCCGACGCGTGTAGTGCCGTTCGTGAGTGCCGGCGCTGGACTCGTTCGCTACCGTTTCGAACAGGACGGTGACTTCATTGATACGGAGACGCTCAATGTCTTCACGGATCGGCTCCGGACCTCGGGATGGTCGTGGGTCGGGCAGGTGGGCGGTGGGGCGCACCTCTCGTTGTCGCCTCGCGTGATGCTGACCGGCGAGGCCCGGTATCTGCTGGGGGGCGTCGATGCAGGTCGCGCGTCGGGAGATTTCGTGGGGTATCGGCTGGACCTGTCGGGTCTGACCACGTTGGTCGGGCTCTCGTTCCGTCTCTGAGGGAGGGCACCATGCGTCGGATCCTCTTCGGGTTGGTGATGGTCATTGGGTCGGCGTCCGTTGCCACGGCGCAGGTCGCTGGGGGCGTACCAGGACTGCCGTGGGTGGGGTGTTGGGAGGCAGCGGACGTCGCCTCCGCCGACGGATTGACCTGTGTCATCCCTGAGACCGGCGCGGGACTCCGGATCCTGGCGCTCGCCGGCAACGGCACGCGGACCGAGACGGTGCTCCGTCTGGACGGCGCGAAGGTGCCTCTTGTGGCGGAGGGGTGCACCGGTTGGCAGCGGGCCCGCCTCACGCC
>JBMTAR010000095.1:0-7832 GCA_049428925.1 Gemmatimonadaceae bacterium | reverse complement strand
TGTACGGCGCCCCCTCGACCAGCTGACCGACCGCATTGAGGTAGCGCTTCGGGGGTCGGATGTGGCCGCGACTCTCCATTACCAGGAGCTTCGCCGGCTTGGTGAAGCGATAGCGGTGCAGGATGTGCCGATGGATGACGAGATAATCGCCGGGGATGAACGGGAGATCGCCGTACTGGGTCTCGAGGTGCCCCTCCCCCTCCGCGACATACACAACCTCATCCCCCTGCGCGTTCCGGTAGAAATGCGCGTCCTCCCGGTCCGGCGCGACATACAGCATCGCGATGTCGTCATTGAAGAGCATCGGGACTCGATCGAGCGTCGGACTCCCGCCGCGGGCGACCCCGGCGGTCTTGAAGTGCCGGTGCTTGAGGGTCTTGTCGTCGCTCGCCAGGTACGGCGTCTCGCGGAGACGCCGGACCGAGGTGACGGTCGTGGGCGGATGGACGTGATAGAGCAGCGCCGCAGGGCCGGTGAACCCCTCGATGCCGACGAGCTGCTCGTGGTAGACCGAGCCGTCCGGCTTTCGGAAGGCGATGTGCCGCTTGCGCGGGATCTTCCCCAGCGTGTGGTAGTACGGCATCAGAGGTTCCCTCGCAGCGCCTGCTCCCGCTCGATGCTCTCGAAGAGGGCCTTGAAGTTGCCGGCGCCGAAGCTCTTGGCGCCCTTCCGCTGGATGATCTCGAAGAAGAGCGTGGGGCGGTCCTGCACCGGCTTGGTGAAGATCTGGAGCAGGTAGCCCTCGTCGTCGCGGTCCACGAGGATGCCGAGCTCGGCGAGCGGGGCGATGTCCTCATCGATCGTCCCGACGCGGTCGAGCACCGTCTCGTAGTAGGTGCGCGGGATCGAGAGGAACTCGACGCCACGGGCCTTCAGGGCGCGGACGGTCGTGATGATGTCGTCCGTGGCGACGGCGATGTGCTGCACGCCCGGCCCACGGTAGAAGTCGAGGTACTCCTCGATCTGCGACTTCTTCTTCCCCTGCGCCGGCTCGTTGATCGGGAACTTGATCCGCCCGTTCCCGTTGCTCATCACCTTCGACATCAGCGCCGAGTACTCGGTGGAGATCGTCTTGTCGTCGAAGGAGAGGAGGTTGTAGAAGCCGAGGACGCGCGAGTAGAACTCGACCCAGTGATTCATCTGACCGAGCTCGACGTTGCCGACGCAGTGGTCGACGTACTTGAGGCCGACCGGCTCGGGCTGGTACGGGTTCTCCGCGGCGCGGAAGCCCGGAAGGAAGACGCCCGTGTACCCTGAGCGCTGGACGATGGAGTGGATGGTGTCGCCGTAGGTCCGGATGGCGGCGATCACGACGGTGCCGTGCTCGTCGCGGAGCTCCGTCGGCTCCTGCACCGAGGTGGCGCCCCGCTCGACGGCCTTCGCCCACGCATCGCGCGCATCGTCAACCCAGAACGCCATATCGCGCACACCGTCGCCGTGCTGCGCGACGTGGGCTGCCACCTCGCCTTCGGGACCCAGTGGCGTCGTCAGCACGAGCCGGATCTTCCCCTGCTCGAGCACGTAGCTCGCGCGGTCGCGCGTCCCCGTCTCGGGGCCGCGGTACGCCACCAGGCGGAACCCGAAAGCCGCGCGGTAGAAGAGCTGGGACTGCTTGGCGTTGCCGACCCAGAACTCGATGTAATCGGTCCCGTTGATCGGGAAGGTGTCGTGAGCGGTCTCGACGTTGGGCGCGGTGGACGTGGCCATGGCGACGAACGAGCTGGAGGGTGAAGGACGGGCGACGCCACAGCGCCCCCCGGGGACCTCGGCGCCCGCCGAACCCACCGGCCGCGCCTACCCTGCCAATATATCCCGGTACTCGTCGAGGGACCCCGGGTTCGCGAGGGCGTCGGTGTTCCGGACGGGCCGCCCGTGGATCGTCTCGCGCACGGCGATCTCGGAGATCTTCCCGCTGATCGTCCGCGGGATGTCGTGGACCGCCCGGATGACCTTCGGGACGTGGTGCGGGCTCGCCGCCGCACGAATCGCCGCTCGCACCCGGCCCTCGAGCGCCGCATCGAGCGTCGCGCCAGGCTGGAGCCGCACGAAGAGGACGATCCGCACATCGCGGTCGGCGCCCTCCCCCACCTCCTGCCCGACCACGACGCTCTCGATGAGCTCCGGCAGCTGGTCGACCACCCGGTAGATCTCGGCGGTCCCGATGCGCACACCCCCGGGGTTGAGCGTCGCATCGCTGCGCCCGTGGATGATCATCCCACCGTGCGAGGTCAGCTCCGCCCAGTCACCGTGGCGCCATGCGCCCTCGAAGAACTCGAAATACGCCCCGCGGTACTTCGCGCCATCGGGGTCGTTCCAGAACGCGACGGGCATCGACGGGAAGGGGCGCGTGCAGACAAGCTCCCCCGCCTCCCCACGCAGTAGCCGCCCCTCCGCGTCCCACACCTCCACCGCCATCCCGAGGCCGAGGCACTGCAGCTCGCCGCGCCAGACGGGGAGCATCGGGTTGCCGAGGGCGAAGCAGGAGATGAGATCGGTCCCACCCGAGATGCTCGCGAGCTGGACTCCGGGCTTCACGTCGCGCATCACGAAGTCGTAGCTGTGCTCCGCGAGCGGGCTGCCGGTGGAGCAGATGGCGCGCAGCGCGGAGAGCTCGTGCGTGCGCGCCGGGGCGAGCCCCGCCTTCTCTGCCATCGCGAGGTACTTGGCGCTCACGCCGAAGACCGCCACCCGCTCCTCCGCCGCGAGGTCCCAGAGGATCCCCGGCCGTGCCTCGGGGAGGGGCGCCCCGTCGTACAGCACGATCGCGGCCCCGCTCGCGAGCGCCGTGACGAGCCAGTTCCACATCATCCACCCACAGGTGGTGAAGTAGAAGAGTCGGTCCCCCGGATGCAGGTCGACGTGGAGCTGATGCTCCTTGAGGTGCTGGAGCAGCGTCCCGCCGGCCCCGTGCACCATGCACTTGGGAAGCCCGGTCGTCCCCGAGCTGTACATGATGTACAGCGGATGATCGAACGGGAGCGGCGTGAAGCGCTCCGGTGCGTCGGCGCCACGGGCCAGATAGTCGTCCCAGCGCACCGCGGTGGGCAGCGCTTGCGCCAGATCCACGGCGGCGGTCTCATCCCCGAGGAAGGGCACCACGACCAGGCGCTCCACGCTCGGCAGCGCCGCGACGATCTCCGCCGTGCGCGCGACGCAGTCGATTCGCTTCCCCGCGTAGTGATAGCCGTCGGCGGCGAGGAGGACCTTCGGCGCGATCTGCCCGAACCGGTCGAGGACACCCCCGACGCCGAAATCGGGAGAGCAGGAGGACCAGACGGCGCCGATCGTCGCCGCGGCGAGTGCCCCGATGACGGCCTCCGGGATGTTGGGCAGGAACCCGACGACGCGGTCACCGGGCCCGACGCCCTCCGCGCGCAGCGCCCCCGCGAGACGCCGGACCGCGTCGGCGAGGGCGGCCGCACTCAGCTCGCGCCGCCCCCCGCGCTCGTCGCGCGCGATGATCGCCGGCCGGTCATCCCGCCGGCGGAGGAGGTTCTCGGCGAAGTTGAGCCGCGCACCGGGGAACCAGCGCGGGCCACCCGTCGCGGTCGGCGGTGCCATCCGGTCGCCTTCGACGAGCACCGCGTCCCATGCCGCGTCCCCCGCCAGCACGCCGCATTGCCGCCACACCTGCGCCCAGAAGCGCGCCGGCTCCCGCACCGACCAGGCGTGCCACTCGGCGTACGGCGCGGTCGGGCCAGGCGCGGTCTCATCGAGCGCCGCGACGGTGAACTGGAAGCGCGCGAGATGGGTACGGGCGGCCTGCGCCGGCTCCGGCGTCCAGAGAGGGAGGCTGTCGTCGGCCATCCGCGGAATCTAGGGCGGCCTCGCGAGGGGGTGGAGTCGGGCGTAGACTTGCCCTCCCGCCTATGTCGACACCCCGCCGCATCCTCCTCGCCGACGCCGACGCTTTCTTCGTGGCCGTGGCGCGCATGGTGGACCCGGAGGGCGCGGGGCGCGCCCCGCTCCTCATCGTCGGAGGGAAGCCGGGGTCGCGCGGCGTGGTCTGCTCGGCCTCGTACGAGACGCGTGCCTTCGGGGTCCGCTCGGCGATGCCGATCGCCCACGCGTTGCGGCTCTGCCCCGACGCGCTCTGCGTCCCGGTGCCTCGCGGCGCCTGCACCGCGACCTCGCGGGCGATCGGCGCCGTCCTGCACCGCTTCACGCCGGTTGTGCAGGCGGCGAGCATCGACGAGTGGTATCTCGACCTCTCCGGCACCGAGACCCTCTACGCGCCCGAGACCTTCGAGCAGACCGCGCGTCGCATCCGTGAGACGGTGCATCGCGAGACGGGGATCCACCTCTCCTTCGGCGGGGGGACCTCGAAGTTCGTCGCGAAGCTCGCAGCGGAGCGCGCGAAGCCGCGCGCCGACGTCGGCGGCGACGGGGTGCGCATCATCGCACCTGGAGACGAGGGCACCTTCCTCCGGGAATTCACCCTCGGCGACCTCCCCGGCGTCGGCCCGAAGCTGAAGGCCAAGCTCGCGACCCTCGGGCTGCAGCGCGTCGACGACGTGCTCCCGCACGATCGCGCGACCCTCTCCCGGTGGATCGGGCGCCGACCCGCCGAGTGGCTCTGGGCGCGCGTCCGCGGCATCCACGACGCTCCGGTCGAGGGGCGCGCCCCGGCCAAGCAGGTGAGCCGCGAGACGACGTTCCGCGAGGATCTCGCCGAGACCGCGGCGATCGCCGGGCAGCTCCGGAGCCTCGTCGCGACGGTGGCGAGCGAGTTGCGGCGTGATCGCACCTCGGCGCGGACCGTGACAGTGAAGCTCAAGGACCGCGACTTCACGACGCGCCTCGCGAGCCGCACGGTCCCGGAGCCGTTGGAGAGCGACCGTGCGATCGGGGAAATCGCGCTCGCGTTGCTGACGCGCCTGCGGAGCGCGCGCCGGGTGCCCGCCCGCCTGGTAGGGGTCGCCGTCTCGGGGCTCGCCCCCGCCCGCGACGCAGAGCAGCTCGCTCTCTTCGGCGGCGCCCCGGCGCTCGAGCGCCCCGAGGACCGGGCCGTCTCGCGCGCGGTGGACCGGGTCCGCGAGCGCTTCGGCAGCGCCGCGATCGCCTTCGGCGTAGATGGCACGCCGGCCCCCCGGGCCCGGTAGTCACCCCGCGCGCGGGTCCGATAGCGTCCCTGCGGTCCCCGGCGCATCTTGTCGGTCCGGCGCCACGCGCCGGTCTCGTTCCCTCACCCCACTCCGTGATGACGACCCTCCGTCCGACCCTCGTCCTCGGCGGCCTCACCGTGCTGGCGCTCGCGTGCCAGCCGACGGCGCCCTCGACCTCGCCCGCGCCGACCGGTGGCGCGGCGAACGCGTCCGCTGCGGCGCCCTCTTCCACCGCCCCGGCCAGCGGCCAAGGATCGGCGCAGGCGGGTGGCGCCGGCGGTCCTGGTGGAGCCGGCGGCGCCGGGGCCAGTGATCCGGCACCCCGTCCCTACGCCCAGGTCATCCGTGGTGAGGTGAAGACGAAGGCCGGCCTCTTCAAGACGCACCAGATCGGGAACCAGCTCTACTACGAGATTCCTGCGACCGAGATGGGCAAGGACCTCCTGCTCGTCACGCAGATCGCCAAGACGAATGAGGGCGACGGCTACGGGGGTCAGGCGCTCGACGAGCGCGTCGTCCGCTGGGAACGGCGCGGCAACCGGGTGCTGCTGCGCAGCGTCTCGTACGCGATCGTCTCCGATCCCTCGGCGCCGATCGCCGAGGCAGTGCGCAACGCGAACTACGATGCGATCCTCGCCACCTTCAACGTGGCCGCCTACGGGCCGGACTCGGCGGCGGTGATCGAGGTCTCGCGCATCTACACGAACCCGCCGGCCGAGATCAGCGTGGTACAGCGCTACCGTGGGACGGTCGACGCCGCACGGAGCTTCCTTGAGCGCGTCGCGACGTACCCCCGCAACATCGAGGTCGAGGCGACCCTCACCATCGGCGCGCAACCGACGCCGCGGTCCTTTCTCCCGGGCCTCCCGCCGTCGCAACCGGCGCCCGGTACACCACCGACCACAAAGTCGTTTGTGATCCACTGGTCGATGGTCCGGCTCCCCGACCAGCCGATGATGCCGCGCCTGCGCGATTCCCGCATCGGCTACTTCTTCACCTCGACTGTCGACTTCAGCCGCCCGGAGCAGCGGGCGCAGCAGCGCAACTACATCTCGCGCTGGCGGCTCGAGAAGAAGGATCCGACTGCGGCGCTCTCCGAGCCCGTGCAGCCGATCGTGTACTACGTCGATCCCGCGACCCCGACGTGGCTCGTCCCCTTCGTGAAGAAGGGCATCGAGGAGTGGCAGGGGGCGTTCGAGGCGGCGGGCTTCAAGAACGCGATCATCGCGAAGGAGGCGCCCTCCAAGACCGAGGATCCCGACTGGTCGCCTGAGGACGCGCGGTACTCCGTCGTCCGCTGGCTCCCCTCGACGATCGAGAACGCGGTCGGCCCGAGCGTCGTCGATCCCCGGTCGGGTGAGATCCTCGAGGCTGACGTGCAGATGTACCACAACATCATGAACCTGCAGACCTGGTGGTACTGGACGCAGGTCGGGCCGCTCGACCCACGCGCGGCCACGCTCCCGCTCCCCGATTCGCTGCAGGGGCGGCTCGTGCAGTTCGTCGTCGCGCACGAGGTGGGCCACACGCTCGGCCTCCCGCACAACCAGAACGCGTCCGGGATGTACCCGGCGGACTCGGTGCGCTCCAAGACCTGGGTCGCACGGATGGGGCACTCGCCGACCATCATGGACTACGCGCGCTTCAACTACGTCGCGCAGCCGGAGGACGGCATCGCGCTCGAGGACCTCGTCCCGAAGGTCGGCGTGTACGACCGGTACGCCATCCGGTGGGGCTACGCGCCGGTGGCGGGCGCGACGAGTGCCGATGCGGAACGCCCGGCGCTCGACGCCATCGCCCGCGAGCAGGACACGACCCCCTGGTTCCGCTATGGCATCCCCGATGATTTCGGCGCCATCCCGTACACCTCGTACTCCGAGGCCGTGGGCGACCAGGATGCGGTCAAGAGCACCACGATGGGCATCCGCAACCTGAAGCGGCTCGTCCCGATGCTCCTCCCCGCAACGACGCAGGCGACGGAGGACGTCTCCTACACGCGCGAGGGGTACAGCCGGATTGTCGGGCAGTTCACCACCGAGCTCCGCCACGTGGCGGCGATCCCCGGCTCGTCGACGGGTCAGGAGAAGTACGGCTCGCAGCCGGGCCCGCGCTTCACCCCGATCCCGCGCGAGCGGCAGCGGGCAGCGGTGCAGTTCCTGCAGGACAACCTCTTCACCACCCCGACCTGGCTCCTCGACCCGGCGATCCTCCGCCGACTCGAGCCAGATGGCTCCGTCGCCCGCATCAACAGCGCGCAGCGCGGCATCCTCTCGACGCTCATGTCGGACGACCGGATGGCGCGACTCGTCGAGTATGAGGCGCTTCCGGGTTCGACGAACACCTATCCGCTCGGCGAGTACCTCGGCGACCTCCGCAGTGGCATCTGGAGCGAGCTGCGGTCGTCGTCGGTGCGCATCGACGCCTATCGGCGCGGCCTGCAGCGGTCGTACGTCGAACTGGTCGCCGCGAAGCTCGCGGCCCCCGCCCCGACGACGCCGCGTGTCTCGAGCAGCGCCCAGACCGGGCAGGCGATCACGGCGCCGTCGCGGGGCAGCACCGACGTGAAGGCGATGCTCCGGATGGAGCTGCGGACGCTCGACCGCGACCTCGCGGCCGCGCAGGGGAAGGCGGCCGACGCGATGACGCGCGCGCACCTCGCCGAGGCGCGCTGGCAGATCGAGCGCGCACTGGACCCGAAGTAAGGCGCGGACCCGTTCCGGGCGCGCG
>JBMTAR010000094.1:0-7878 GCA_049428925.1 Gemmatimonadaceae bacterium | reverse complement strand
AGACGGGTGCAGCCGAAGAGCTCGTGCTCCCAGAGGAGCTTGTCCACCACACGCTCGGGCCCGCCGATGAAGAGCGCCCCGCGCGGCGACACCTCCGCCTCGAACTGCCGTCGCGTCGGCGGGGGCCACCCACGCTCGCGCCCGATGCGTCCCATCACCTCGAGATACGGCGCGTACACCGCCGCGTCCGCCGCGGCGTCGGAGTCCGCGAGGAAGCCGTGGGAGTTGATGCTGAGTTGCATCGTCGCCGGATCATGTCCGGCCTCTACCCAAGTCCGCTTGTAGAGCTCGGTGTACGGCACGAACCGCTCCGGTCCACCCCCGATGATGGCGAGGGCCATCGGCAGGCCGAGGGTCGCCGCACGCACGACCGATTGCGGCGTGCCGCCGACCGCCACCCAGACGGGGATCGGCGATTGAAGCGGACGCGGGAGGACCAGCTGGTCATCAAGCGCCGCGCGATGGCGACCGGCCCACGTGACACGCGGTGTGTCCCGCACCTTCAGCAGCAGCTCGAGCTTCTCGCCGTAGAGGCTTTCGTAGTCGTGCAGGTCGTAGCCGTAGAGCGGAAAGGACTCGATGAAGCTCCCCCGCCCCGCCATGATCTCGGCGCGTCCCCCGCTGAGCAGGTCCACCGTCGCGAACTCCTGGAAGACCCGCACCGGGTCATCGGAACTGAGCACGGTGACGGCGCTCGTGAGGCGGATGCGCGTGGTGCGCATCGCCGCGGCGGCGAGGACCACCGCCGGTGTCGAGGTCACGAAGTCCGGGCGATGATGCTCACCGATGCCGAAGACGTCGAGCCCGACCTCGTCGGCGAGTGTGATCTCCTCGATCAGATCGGTGAGACGCCGCGCGGGGTCCACGGTGTTGCCGGCCGCGTCGACCGCGGCATCGGCGAAGGAATAGATGCCGAGTTCCATACCGGACGCTGTCAGGAGAGGCGGGCCGTGCGCAACCGCAGGGCGTTCGTCACGACGCTGACGGAGCTGAGCGCCATCGCCGCGCTCGCGAGGCTCGGCGTGAGCTGCCACCCCGTCCACGGCGCGAGCACGCCCGCCGCCACGGGGATGCCGACGACGTTGTAGGCGAAGGCCCAGAAGAGGTTCTGGCGCATCGTGCGCATCGTGCGCCGGGCGAGGGAGATCGCAATGACGACCCCATCGAGGTCACCGCGCATCAGCACGGCATCCGCCGCACTCGCCGCGACATCGGCACCACTCCCGATCGCGACGCCCACGTCCGCCTGCGCCAGCGCCGGGGCGTCGTTGATCCCATCCCCCACCATCGCGACCACTCGCCCCTCCGCCTGCAGCCGTCGCACCTCCGCGACCTTCCCCTCAGGAAGCACACCGGCGACCACGCGCTCGATCCCCGCGTCGCGCGCCACGGCCTCGGCGACGACCGGGGCATCACCGCTCAGCAGGACGACATCGAGTCCCGCGCGCCGCAACGCCGCGACCGCGGTGGCTGAGGTCGGGCGAAGCGGATCCGCCACCCCGATCACCGCGACGGCCGTGCCGGCCACGGCCACATACGCCGTGCTCCGCCCCGATCCGCCGAGCCGGTCGGCCGCGGCGATGAGGGCCGCGGGGTCGATCCCTTCGTCCGCGAGGAAGCCCGCCGTTCCCACGTGCACAGCGCGATTCTCGACCATCCCGGCGACACCGCGCCCGGGCACCGCACGGAACCCCTCCACCTCGACCAGCGGCGCCCCACGTCGGATCGATTCGGCGGTGATCGCCGCCGCCGTCGGATGCTCCGAGCGTGCCTCGAGCGCACGCACCGCCGTCCAGAGGGCGGGATCATCGACGGTGAGCGACTCTGCCATCACCACATCCGTCACGATGGGGCGACCCTCGGTGACCGTCCCCGTCTTGTCGAGCACAACCGTCGTGACCTCGGAGGCGCGCTGGAGCGCCTCGCCCCCCTTCCAGAGGATCCCGAACTGCGCTCCGCGTCCCGTCGCCACCATCACCGCGGTCGGCACCGCGAGCCCCATCGCGCAGGGGCAGGCGATGATCAGCACCGCGACCGCCGAGGTGAGCGCGCGCACCGGTGAACCGGTGACCATCCACCAGGTCGCGAAGGTGACGAGTGCGAGCCCGACGACCGTCGGGACGAATCGCGCCGCCACGCGGTCGGCGAGATGCTGGATCGGCGCGCGCGATCCCTGCGCATCGCGCATCAGCTGCACGATGCGCGCGAGCGCGGAATCCGCCCCGAGCGTCGTCGCCTTGAGTCGGAAGGCGCCCGTGCCGTTGAGGGTGCCGCCGAAGACCGGATCGCCCGCCGCCTTCGTAACGGGAAGCGACTCACCGGTGAGCATGCTCTCATCGACCGCGCTCGCCCCGCGCAGCACCACGCCGTCCACCGGAATCCGTTCGCCTGGCTTCACGCTCACCACATCGCCGGGGACGACCTCGTCGATCGCCACCTCGAGTTCCGCGAGGTTGCGCACGACGCGTGCCATCGTGGGACGCAGGTGGATCAGCGCGCGGATCGCGTCGGCGGTCTGCCGCTTGGCACGCGCCTCGAGGGCCTGCCCTGCGGAGACGAAGCCGAGGATGAAGACGACGGCCTCGTAGTAGACCGCGGGGGTGAGCCCGCGTGCGGTGAAGAGCGCAGGCCGGAGCGTCGCCACGACCGAGAAGACGAAGGCCGCCCCCGTGCCAAGCGCCACGAGCGTCGACATGTCGGCGGTGCCGTGCCGGAGGCCGGCCCAGGCGCGCGTGAAGAAGCGGCGCCCGGCGGTGCCGAGGACGAGTGTCGTGACGGCGAGCTGCCACCACGTGACCCGGTGCGCGTGCGGGGCAAGTAGCATCGCCCCCATCATCACCGCGCCCGCGGTGAGCGCGAGCGCCGCGTCGCGTCGAAGCACGCGGAACTCGTGCGCGGCGGCCTCATCCTGCCGCGCCTGCGCCTCGAACGCGGTGCGTGACGCGTCGGGGAGCTCGGCGCCGTATCCCGCCGCACGGATCACGCCGACGAGCGCGGTCGGAGTCGCGCGCGCGGCATCGAAGCGCACCGTCGCCGTCGCCGTCATCAGGTCCACCGTCGCTTCAGCCACACCCGGCGCGCGTGCGAGCGCGCGCTGGACGTTCGCCTGGCAGGCGGCGCAGGTCATCCCGGTGACCGGGAGCCGGACGATGGTGGTCGTGTCGGGGGACGCGGGCTCGGCGGCGGACATAGATGCAGGATGGATACCCCCCTCCCCTATGTCAAGCGCGCCGCCGCGGGCGCGGGCGCGGGGCCGGACGGCGGGCCGGTCCCACATCGGAACCGGCGCGGCGGCGGTGTACGTTTCGCCCGTGTCCGACACCCCACCCGCCGGTGCCGTCGCGCGCCTCGCCGCGTGGCGCCGCACCCGACCCCGCACCCCGCCACTCACGCGCCGAACCGTGGTGGCGCGCGGGCTCCCCTTCGCCGTCTGGAGCACCCCCGAGATCCCCGGCGCGACGCCCCTCCTCGCCATCAACGGCGGGATGATCTACGGGCACGACCTCCTCTGGCCCGCGCTCGCGCCGCTCGCCGGCGGACGTCAGCTCATCCTGTACGACCAGCGCGGGCGTGGCGAGACACCGGCGCCCCCGGGGACCCGGGCGGCGCGGATCGAGCACGACATCCTGGACATCGTCGCGCTGCGCGAGGCGCTCGGGATCACCGCGTGGGACCTCGTGGGCCATTCGTGGGGGGGCGGGATGGCGCTCCTCGCGGCGGCCGAGGATGCCACGGGCGTGCGACGCATCGTGACCTTCGACGCCGTGGGCGCGACCTCGCGGTGGCTCGATGCGTTGCACGACCGCGCGCTCGCGCATCTTGCCGCGCGCGACCTCGGCACGCGGCACGCGGCGCTCGCCGCACTCGACCCCCTCGCGCTGCACGATCCGGAGCCCACACGGCACGCCGTCTACAGCCGGACGATGTATCCCGCCTGGTTCCACGATCCCCGGATGCTCGCGCAGGCGCCGCCCGAGGCACACAGCCCGCACGGCGCGACGGTGGTGGCGCGACTGCGGCGCGAGGGTTTCGACTGGCGGGACCGCTTCGCGGCGATCCGAGTGCCGGTGCTGCTCATCCACGGCACCGAGGACGCCCTGCCGATCGCAGAGGCCGAGGCGAGCGCCGCGTTGATCACGGGTGCGCGCGTCGTCGCGATCCCCGAGGCGGGGCATATGCCGTTCTTCGAGAATCCGGAACCGACCTTCGGCGCCGCCCTCGCCTTCCTCGACGCCCCCTGACGTCAGGCGTTCCACGGGTTGCCCGTGGGTGGTCCTACCCGTCATTCTGGGGCATACCGATGCTGCTCCCACTCGTCTCCCTCACCGCGGTCCTCACCGTCGGCGGCGGCCTCCCCACGGCGGCGCCGCGCGAGGTCGGGATGTCGGCCGCACGACTCGAGACGGTCGACCGCGTCGTGCGACGCGGGGTCCTCTCCGGGGCGTATCCGGGCGCCGCCGTCGTCGTGGGCCGACGAGACCACATCGTGTGGAAGAAGTCGTTCGGGCGGCTGCAGTGGAGTACGAACGCGCGGCCCGTACAGGTCGACGAGACGATCTACGACCTCGCCTCGCTCACGAAGGTCGTCGCGACGACGACCGCCGCGATGCTCCTCGTCGACGACGGCCGGCTCGACCTCGACGCGCCGGTTCAGCGCTACCTGCCGGAGTTCGTCGGCCCACGGAAGGACGCGGTGACCATCCGGCACCTCCTCACGCACCAGTCCGGCCTCCCCGCCGGGCTCGCGACGGTCCGTCGCGCCGCCGATGCCGCGGTGCTTCGCGCGCAGATCCTCGCCGCGCCGATCCGCACCACCCCGGGCGCCACGACCCTCTACTCCGACCTCGGCCCGATCGTGCTCGGGTGGGTCGTCGAGGCGATCGCACAGGAGCCGCTCGACGCCTTCGTGACGCGCCGTGTCTTCGAACCCCTCGGGATGGATGACACGCGCTTTCATCCGGACGGCACCTGGCGCGGCCGCATCGCCCCGACCGAACTCCCCGTGCGCGGCATCGTGCACGACGAGACGGCCCGGAAACTCGGCGGCGTCGCCGGCAACGCCGGGCTGTTCAGCACCGCGACCGACCTCGCCGTCTTCGCGGAGATGTTGTTGAACGGCGGCACGTACGGCGGGAAGCGCCTCCTGAGCGCCGAGGTCGTGCGGCGCTTCACCACCGAGGCGACCGAGGGCCGTGCGCTCGGCTGGGAGGTCGCCGCCGGCGAACGGGGGGCGGGCGAGTTCCTCTCGGCTCGCGCGTTCGGCCACGTCGGCTTCACCGGCACCTCCCTCTGGATCGACCCTGACCGAGATCTCTTCGTGATCCTCCTGACGAATCGCGTGCACGCCCCACGGTCACGGCGCGCCGGCATCATCATCGCGGACGTGCGGCACGATGTCGCGGACGCCGCCGCGCTCGCCGTGACCGACGAACCGACGCTCGCCGAGGTGGCGTGGCCGCGCACCTTCCGCAGTGATATGCGGGTCGATTGGAGCCCGCGGAGCCGCCGGCTCGAGAAGCGGCCCACGACGCGCGCCGGAGGTGCGGAGTGAGTGAGCACGAACTCCCCATCGCACCGGATCCCGTGAAGGCGCATCCCGCTGGCGTTGCACCCGATGAGGCGACGAACGCACCCGCCGACACGACCGCCGCCACGGCGGCCGAGGGCGCGCCGACGGAGACCTCGGCCACACCCGGTGCCGTCGGCGAGGATCAGGTACGCCTCGCCCTTCGGCGCGTGAAGGACCCCGAGCTCAACCTGAACATCCTCGACCTCGGGCTCATCTACGAGATCCGGATCACCGGCGCCGACGTCGCGGTGGATATGAGCCTCACCTCACCCGGATGCCCCTCTGGGCCCGAGATTATGACCGAGGCGGAGCAGCAGCTGAAGGCGCTGCCCGGTGTGGGGACGGTGGCGATGAACCTCGTCTGGTCGCCGCCCTGGACGCCCGATCGGATCGAGCCGCGGGTGCGCGCGTACCTGGGCTTCTAAGCGTACGGCGCCAGCGCCTTCACGAACCCGGCGCCCATCTCGGCGATCTGCCACCGACGGAACTCGGGGATCCGCGTGAGGTCGTCCACCTCACGCGGCAGCAGCCGCACCACCGACTCGAGCCGCTCACGCGAGCAGAGCACACCGGGGTCGAGCTCGAGCCGCGTCGCCGCCGCATCGCGCACCGCCTTCAACGCGCCGACCTTGTGGTCGAAGTCGGGATCCCGGTCCCAGCGCGGCGCCTTCGGGAAGCGAGGCAGCTCCGCCTCCGGCACGGCGAGCCCGCGACCGATTGCCTCGAGAATCGCCTCTCCGGCGCGCTCAAGGATCCCCCGCGGCATCCCCTTCACCTTGCCCAGCGCATCACGGGTGCGCGGCGCGAGCCGCGCGAGCTCGAAGAGCGTCTCGTTCCCCACCACGCGGAAGGTCGCGCGATCGAGCGCGAGCGCGGTCGCATCGCGCCACTGGACGAGCTCGCGGAAGAGCGCGAGCTCGCGCCGCGTGAGGTCGCGTGCGCCTTTGATGCGCAGGAACGCGGCGGCGGGATCCTCCGCCGCCCACGCGATCGTCTCGAGCCGCGCGAACTCCTCGGCGGCCCACGCCAGGCGACCCTTCGCCTCGAGCTCCGCGCGCAGCACGTCGCGCAGCCCGAGCAGGTGCATCGTGTCCTGCGCGGCATAGTCGAGCATGTCCGCGGTCAGCGGACGCATCGACCAGTCGGCGCGCTGATGCTTCTTGTCGAGCTTGATCCCGAACGACCGCTCCAGGAGCGCGGCGAGCCCGAACGCCTTCAGGCCGAGGAGCTGCGCGGCGATTCGCGTGTCGAAGACGTTCCGCACCTGCCAGCCGTAATCCTGCCGAAGGAGCCGGAGGTCGTAGTCGGCGTCGTGGAAGACGATTTCGACCGCGGGATCCTGCACGAGCGCACCGAGGCCCGCCGGCGTCGCAATGGGGAGCGGGTCGATGATCGCGTGCTGCTCGCGCGTGGAGAGCTGGATCAGGTAGATGCGGTCGACGTAGCGATGGAAGCTCGCGCCTTCGGTGTCGAGCGCGAGGATCCCCGTCTGCCGGATCCCGGCGAGCCACTGGTCGACCGCGGTGGCGGCGTCGAGGTACGTGGCGGAGGGCGAGGGAGCGGGCACAGGCGCAATCTACACGCCTTGCCCCACGGGGGCCGTCCGGCGACCATTCGCCGGACCCCGACTGGACCGATTCCTGACGAACACCCCTTCCGCCGGCCCCAGCGCCGCCGAACAGACGACCGCCGCCCGCGTCGGCGCGGTGCTCTTCCGCAACCGCGGCTGGCTCCCCGTTCCCTTCCTGCTGATCCCGTTATTGCTCAGCAGCGGCCCGCTGACCCGTGAGAACATCCTCGCGGGCGCGGTCCTGATGAGCCTCGGCGAGGCGTGGCGCCTCTGGGGGGTGGCGACCGCCGGCACCGTCACCCGCCGGCGCTCGCGTAACGTCCAGACCCTCGTCGCGCACGGCCCCTTCGCCTGGAGCCGGAACCCGCTCTACGTCGGCAACTTCCTCATCTGGATGGGCGTGATCGCGCTCTCGGGCGTGACCTGGTTCCTCCCGATCGCGGTCGCCCTCTTCGCGCTCGAGTACTTCTTCATCGTGCGCTACGAGGAGGGGGTGCTCGAGAGCATCTTCGGGCAGACCTATCTCGACTACAAGGCGCGCACGCCGCGGTGGATCCCGCGGCCGCCGGCCGGCGGGTCGGGCGGTGAGTTCCGCTGGGCGGAGGCGTGGAAGAGTGAGATCAGCACCTTCCTGCAGTACGTCGCGATCATCGGGCTCCTCGTCTGGAAGTCGCGGATGGGCTGAGCGGCGCGCCGCCACGCGCCATCGCGCAGCGGCGGTCGACCGTTGGTGGAAGGC
>JBMTAR010000093.1:0-7895 GCA_049428925.1 Gemmatimonadaceae bacterium | reverse complement strand
GCGCGGCCTCATCCACCACGTCACCGCGCGCGGTGTTCACCAGCACCGCGTGGGCAGGCAGGCAGGCCAGCCGGTGCGCGTCGATCAGGTGCCGTGTCTGGGTGCCACCGGGCGTGTGCAGGCTCAGCACGTCGACCTGTGGCAGGAGCGCGTCGAACGATTCGACCCAGGTCACACCCTCCAGCGCTTCAGCAGTCGGGCGCCGCCGGCTCCACGCAAGCACCCGCATCCCGAAGCCGAGACGCGCCCGGCGCGCGACCGCCTGCCCAATCCGTCCGAACCCGACGACGCCGAGGGACTTACCCGACAAGCGCCGTCCAAGATCGCTAGTCGGCCCCCAGCCGTCCCAGTGGCCCGCTCGCACACGCCGCTCACCCGCGCCGGCGCCGCGGAGGACGGCGAGCATCAGGAGAATCGCGAGGTCCGCCGTGTCGTCGGTGAGGACATCGGGGGTGTTGGTCACGACGCACCCGGCCCGCACGGCGGCGTCGAGGTCGATGTGATTCACGCCGACGCCGAAGTTCGCGACGACACGGCATCGCCCCGTCGCCCCCTCAAAGACCTCAGAAGAGAGCCGATCCGTGACGGTCGGCAGAACAGCGTCGGCTGTCGCGATGGCGCGGCGAAGCGCCTCGGTCGTCAGGGGCGCATCATCTCGGTTGAGCTGGACCTCGAACCGCTCGGCCAGGGCCGCCTCGACCACCGAGGGCAATCGGCGCGTGACGACGACGCGAGGACGTTCGCTCACGCCGACTCGGCGTACCAGCGCTGCGCGGCCGCGACCCCTGACCCGAGCACGACGTCCACGCCGACCTCGCGGAGCGCGAGTTCGGTGCCACCGAGCGCGGCGAGGAGCATCAGCGGATTGAGATCCCCCAGATGCCCGATGCGGAAGACCTTTCCATTCAGCCGGGCGAGACCCGAGCCGAGCGCGAGGTCCCATCGCCGGGCCGCGACCTCAATCACCTGGCGCGCGTCGATATCGTCCGGGACGAGAATCGCGGTGACGGTATTCGACCGCCGCTCGGGATCGCGGGCGCAGAACCGGAGGCCCCACGCCGCCACGGCGCGCCGAACCCCCTCTGCGAGCCGTGCGTGGCGGGCGGCGATCGCGGGCATCCCGTCCTCCGCGATCATATCGAGCGCCTCACGCAACCCGTAGAGGTGCGCCAGCGCGGGCGTGTACGGGAAGTAGCCCTGATCGTTGTGCAGCACCTGCGGCCGGAGGTCGAAATAGGCCCGCGGGAAGCGCCCGTGCTCGACGGCCGCCATCGCCCGTGGAGAGACACAGAGCATCCCGAGCCCCGCCGGCATCATGAACCCCTTCTGCGACCCGCAGATCGCCACATCGACGCCCCAGGTGTCGAACTGGAAGTCGAGGGAACCGATCGAGCTCACCCCGTCGACGAGCAGCAATGCCGGATGGCCGCAGCTGTCTATCGCCTCTCGGATCGCCGCGAGGTCGTTGGTCACGCCGGTCGCCGTCTCGTTGTGCACGACCAGCACCGCCTTGATCTCACGAGTCGTATCGGCCTGAAGGCGCTCGGCGACGAGCGCCGGATCGAGCGCTTCACCCCACGGAAGATCGAGGACGTCCACGACAAAACCGAGACGTTCCGCCGTGTCGATGAAGAGGTGGGAGAACTGTCCGAAGCGCGCCGTGAGGACACGGTCACCCGGATTCAGCACGTTGGTCAGGGCCGCCTCCCACATCCCCGTGCCCGTGCTCGCGAAGATGAAGGGGCGCCCGGCTGTGCTGCCGAAGACGGGGCGCAGGTCCTCGAGCAGCCCGCGCTCGTGCGCGGGGAAGGTGCTCGAGCGATGATCCTCCTGCGCGCGATGCATGGCGCGCAGGATCCGGTCGGGGACATTCGTCGGACCGGGAACGAAGAGATGGTGACGTCCGGGCATGCTGCAATGTACGTTCCCGGCCATGCCGTCGTCGAACGCCGCCCCCAACGCACCGCCCACCGCCGGGCGACGTCTGTTCGCCGCATTCTGCCTCCGATGCCCGGAGTGTGGCGCCCGCGGTCTCTTCACCGGCTGGCTCCGGATGCGAGCGCGCTGTCCCGGCTGTGCGCTCAAACTCGACCGCGGCACACCCGACCACTTCGTCGGCGCCTACCTCGTCAACTTGATCCTCGCCGAACTGCTCTTCGCCGGCGGGCTTGGCCTCTGGCTGATCACCATGTGGCCCGTGGTACCGTGGGAACGGGTGCAGCTGGTGGCCGTGGTGGCGATGCTCGTGGCGCCGTTGTTCTGTTACCCGTTCACGCGAACCGTCTGGCTGGCCGCAGACCTAATCTTCGACCCCGTGCGTTCGACCGACCGGTGACGATGGCACTGGCCAGCGACCGTTCCCTGATCGCGTCCGCACCCTGACGGTATCGCCCCCTCCCTCTCTCCGCGCTTCCGGCCTTATGAACGCCCTCTTCCCCTCCCCGCGGCGTGTCCGCCTCGCCGCCACACTCCTCATCACGGGCGCGTCGGTCGCGACCGCGCAGGGCTACCACATCCGCTCGGCGTCGGCCTTCCTGCCGTGGTCCGAGCAGATTCGCGTGCGTGAATCGTGGCTCGCCACGCGGCACGAGCGGCTCCTGCCGATGATGCGGAGTCACGGCGTCGCGATGTGGATCGTGGTGAACGAGGAATTCCACGACAACCCGCTCGTCGAGCATATCGCGCCACCGCGGCCGTACACCGGGAATCGGGATCTCTTCGTGTTCGTCGACGCGGGCGACGCGGGGCTGAAGAAGTTCGCCGTCACCGGATACACCGAGGAGAACCTCGCCCGCTTCTTCGACGCGCCCACGACGGAGCCACTCCCCCCCGCCGCGACGCTGCGCCGGCTCTGGGAGCAGTTCCAGCCGCGCACCATCGCGCTTGGAATCGGCGGCGGTCGGGGTCAGACGCGGGGCCTCGGCTTCGATGCGCATCGCCTCATCGCCGACGCGATGGGTCCCGACGCCGTCGCCCGCTTCGTGAGCGACGCCCCGCTCGCCACAGAGTACCTCGATACCCGACTCCCGGCGGAGCTCGAGCACTACCGCACCGCGGTCACCGTCACCGAGGAGATCGTCCGGCGCGCCCTCTCGTCCGAGGTGATCACACCGGACCGCACGACGGTGGGCGACGTGCGCAGTGCGCTGTACGACATGCTCTGGGCGGCAGGCGTCCGAACCTGGTTTCAGCCCGACCTCCGCGTGCAGCGCACCGGCGGCGCCAACGCCTCCTCGCGCGGCTTCCTGGCCGTCGCACCGGAATCACTCGTCATCCGGCCCGGCGATCTCGTGCACGTCGATTTCGGCCTCACCTACATGGGCTTCGACACCGACTGGCAGAAGATGGCGTACGTGCTGAAGCCGGGAGAGACGGATGCGCCGGCAGGGCTCAAGGCGGCACTGGCGAACACCAACGCGCTGCAGGACGCGCTGATGCTCCGCGCCGCGCGCCCGGGCCGCACCGGTGGCGATGTCTTCAACCAGACGATGGCCGAGATGCGGACGAAGGGGATCGAGGCGATGGTGTATTCGCATCCCCTCGGAAATCAGGGCCACGGCCTCGGCGCGTCGATCGATTTCCGTGCCGCGCTGCGCAGTGACACGCTCGGGCTCGCACAGCGGCTCCGGGAGGGCTCCTACATGTCGATCGAACTGAACACCGCCACGCCGGTGCCGGAGTGGGGCGGGCAGAAGGTGTTCGTGATGATGGAGGACTGCGCGTATCTGACAGCGGAGGGGTACCGGTTCTTCCGGCCGAGGCAGGAGGCGTTCTACCTCATCCGCTCGCGGCGCTGACGGCATCGACTTCACGACGCTTCTGCACGACGCCGCTGCGCCACGCGTAGAAACACACACGCGCCCTCGCTTCACGGCGCCACGCGCGTGAGACGAGTGCCACCGAATGCCCGGAGTGGGAATCGAACCCACATGAGGTTGCCCTCGGGGGATTTTGAGTCCCCTGCGTCTGCCGGTTCCGCCATCCGGGCGTGACCGCCCCTGAACATAGTCCGTCGGTCGGCCGGGCGGGACGGGTCAGCTGGTGGCGTTCAACCCATACCGCATAATGCGCCCGTGGCGCCCTTCCCGGTCGCGTTCCAGCTGGTAGACGTCGCCGGGAGGCACCGGTGACTCCGCGAGGAAGGCGTCGATCTCCTGGCACGCATCAGGGGCCAATTGGAGGGACGCCCCGGCGACGGTATCAGCCAGATGCGACCGGTCGCGCGCACCGGCGATCACCGCTGAGACCCCGGGCTGTGCCAGAACCCACGCCACCGCGACCGCGCCGATCCCGACGCCATGCGCCTGTCCGATGCCCCGCAGTAGCGCGAGGAGTTCCTGGAAGCGCGACCACCCACCGGTCTCCTCGATGATGAGCCGGTACTTCACGAGCGACCGGTTCTCGAGCGGCTCCAGAGGTTCGGGACGACCGAGCCACCGTTCCCCGAGAAATCCGCCGGCGAGTGCGCCGTAGCAGAGCAACCCGACCCCCCGCGACGATGCCAACGGCGCCATCTCCGCGGCGGGCCGACGATCGAGCAGCGAGTACTGCACCTGATGGGAGACGATCGGGAGTCCCGCATCGAGCATCCGTACGACGGACGGCGTGTCGAAATTGGTAATCCCCAGATGGCGCACCCAGCCCCGGTCCCGCAGGGCCACGAGGGAATCGAGCGCCGCCATCCAGTCGCCCTGCGTGTAGTCCCACCAATGAAACTGCACGAGGTCCAGCGCCTGCACGCCGAGCCGATCGCGCGACCGCGCGACGAGTCGCTCGATCTCAGGAAATTCCATCGTGGCCAGCCGGTCGAGATCGGGGACGCACTTCGTGTGCACCTGGACGGTGCCCGGCGCCCGGGTCGCAAGGAACTCGCCGATCAGGGACTCCACGCCGGTGTAGATGTCCGCGCAGTCGAAGCTCGTCACGCCCGCATCGACGAACGCCGCCATATCCTCGATGGCGCGTGTGCGGTCAACCGCGCCGTGGCCACCAGCGAGCTGCCATCCCCCCTTCACCACCCGGGAGATGGTGTATCCGGGGGCGAGCGTGACGCGTGGGACCGTCACGACTCCGAGCCGCCAGCGGGCTGAGGCGGCATCGGCACCACGGTCACATCGCCGTGCCGAAAGGTCCGCAACCCGGTTCGCGTGATGCGGAACCGGGCGCCGCAATGCGGATCGGGACAGGCAACGTCAGCATCGGTCGTCATCCAGTCCGCGGGAGCCGTCTGACGCTGCTTTGCCGGCAGGATGGGGAGCAGTGCCGCCAACGCGTACATCGACATTCCCTGACCCGGCGGGAACCGGAGCATCTCCCCCTCGACGACGAACCAGTCCCCCGCGCGGTGGCCGCACACCATCGGCCGGTCGGTGGCGACGACCTCGACCCGCAGGTCGTACAGCTGGAATTCATCCGCAGCGAGAACAGGTGTGCTCATACGCCGTAGTCTAGCGCGCCGCGATCGGGAGCGCGCTGTACCCGCGGAACTGGAACCCGGGTCGGCGGCGCACCTCAGGGCACAGCTCGATCTGCGGCACAAAGCGCGAAAGGGCCTCGAAGAGCACCTGAAGCTCCAAACGCGCGAGGGGCGCACCCAGGCAGAAGTGGATCCCTCCGCCGAATGCGAGGTGCGACGGCTCGCCGCGACCGATGTCGAACCGCTCCGCCGCCTCGTACCGCGCCGGATCCCGATTGGCCGCGCCGATGAGCAGCCCCACCCGCGTCCCCCGCGGGATCTCGGTGTCCGCGAAGACGACACCGTCCTCGAGCACCCAGCGTCGGAAGAGCTGCAGCGGAGGGTCCCATCGAAGCACCTCTTCGACCACACTCATCGTCGGCACGGTGCCCGCGCGGAAGCGCGTCCATTCGTGCGGGTGGTCGGCGAACGCCGCGACGCCATTCGCCGCCGCGTTCACTGACGCCTCGTGTCCCGCCATCAGCAGGAGCATCACCGTCGAGGTCACCTGCGCCTCGTCGAGGCGACTGCCGGCATCCATCGCCTCCAGCAGGCCGGAGAGCAGATCGGGACGTGGAGTCTGACGACGCTCACGAATTAATCCCGCCACGTACTCGGTGAACGATGCCACGGCCGCGTCGGCCTGCGCGCGCTCCTCCGGCGTCGCCGCCGGCTCGTACATCCGTACCACCGCGTGCGACCAGCCGAGCACCAATGCACGATCCGCCGCGGGCACACCGATGAGGTCGCCGATGATCTGCAGCGAGAGAGGTTCGGCGAGGTCCCGAACCACGTCGAGCGCGCCGAACTCCCTCGCACGCTCCAGCGCACCCGCCACCGCCGCGACCGCCGGCTCACGCTGCGCCTCGACCGCCCGAGACGTGAATGCCTCGGTGACGAGCCGCCGCAGCCGCGTATGATCCGGCGGCTCGATCGCGAGCAGGTCCCATCGCGCGTACGCCGCGAAGGCTGGATACGCGCCCGCCCGCCACGGCTCTCCGACGGCACCGTCGGCCACCTCGTCGTCGCGGAGTCGGTGCCGGTAGTCGCCACCGAGCCGTCGATCCCGCCACGCGGCGTTTACATCTGCGTGGCGGGAGAGCAGGAACGTGCCATCGCCAGCCCACCGATACACCGGATGGTGGGCACGCAGCCAGGCATACGCGGGGTAGGGATCGGCCGCAAACTCGGGATCGGCAGGGTCGAACACAGCGCCAACCTATCGTGAAGAGGGTAGCTTCTGCCACGTGATGACCACCCCACGACCCCTTTCCTTCCGATTCGGCCTCGCCGGCGCCATCGCGCCACTGCTTGTCTTCGTCGCCGGTGTGGGCGCACTCGCCGCGGCCGGCGCACCGGATGAACGCGGGTTCTGGCCGGTGCTCGTCGGCGCGCTTGTCACGAGTCGGTTGTTGGCCCTCGACGGTGCGCGCTGGTCCGAGGCTGTCCTCGAGGGGATCGCGCAACCGATCGTCGCGGTGATGGTGCTCGCCTGGCTCCTCGCTGGGCTGCTGGGCGCGATTCTCGCCACCGGCGGTCTCGTCGACGGCGTCGCGTGGGCGGCCACCGCGGTCGGCGCGGGACCGGTGCTCATCGTCGGGGTGGCGTTCATCGGCTGCGCCCTCCTCGCCACGGCGACGGGCACCTCCTTCGGTACCCTGCTCGTGGCCGGCCCCGTCCTCTACGGCGCCGGCACGGCGATCGGCGCCGCGCCGGCCGTGTTGCTCGGTGCCATCCTCGCCGGCTCTACGTGGGGTGATTCCATCTCGCCGATCTCTGACACATCGATTGCGAGCGCTGGATCGCAGGACACGGACGTCGCGGGCACGGTCCGGAATCGACTCCGCTATGTCGTGCCGGCCGGTCTCATCGCACTTGCGGCGAGCCTCGCGCTCGCGGCGGCCGAGGCAGCAACGGTCTCAGACGCGGCGAGCGATCTCATCGTCGGCACGCGACCGACCGGCCTGATCCTGCTGATCGTTCCGGTTCTCGTCATCGGGCTTCTGGCACGCGGCCGTCCCCTCCTCGATGGGCTCCTCGTCGGAGTACTCGCCGCCGTTGGGGTGACGCTCGCAACCGGCCTGATCGCCCCGAGCACCCTCCTGCACGTGGCGCCGGGGGCCATCGGCGCGAGCGGCGTCCTGATCGACGGCCTTCAACGCGGCGTCGGAGTCAGCGTCTTCACGATCCTCTTGATGGGGCTGATCGGCCCGGTGCAGGCCTCTGGCGCCCTTGATCGGCTGATCGCCTCGGTTGCGACCGGTGCCCTGACGGCGCGCCGCGCCGAGACCGTGATGGTCACCATCGTAACCGCGGCGGTGTTCCTGACGACTCACAGCATCGTCGCCATCCTCGCGGTCGGACCGATGGTGCGCCAACTCGGCGCAGCAAGCGGACTCTCAGCCTATCGACGCGCGAACCTGCTCGACCTCACCGTCTG
>JBMTAR010000092.1:0-7918 GCA_049428925.1 Gemmatimonadaceae bacterium | reverse complement strand
CGCGCGTTCTGAGCCCGTTCACCGCCGTCGCCTGGGCGGCGACCTTCAACTTCCTTGCGCTCTTCCTCTTCGACACCGGGGTCGCCAAGACCATCGGGAAGGGGATGATCGACATCGCCCTCGTGAACCCGGACGTGATCCTGGCCGGGCTCACCGGGGCGATCGTCTGGAACCTCATCACGTGGTGGTACGGCATCCCCTCGAGCTCGTCGCACGCGCTCATCGGCGGCTATGCCGGGGCGGCGATGACGAAGGCGGGGTTCGCCGCGATCATCCCCGCAGGCTGGACGAAGACGCTGATCTTCATCGTCCTCTCCCCGATGGTCGGGATGGCGGCCGGGTGGACGCTGATGGTCGCGAGCACCTGGGCCTTCCGCAAGGCGCGTCCGGCGACGGTCGATCCACTCCTCCGCGGGATGCAGATCGCGAGCTCGGCGCTCTTCTCCCTCTCCCACGGCGCCAATGATGCGCAGAAGACGATGGGCATCATCGTCTCCCTCCTGGTGGCGTCGCAGGCGTACTTCGTCAACGAGACGGGATTCCTGCGGCACTTCTATATCGAATCGGGGGAGACGATCCCCTTCTGGATCAAGCTCGGCGCGCATCTCGCGATCGCGCTCGGGACGCTCATGGGCGGCTGGCGCATTGTGCATACCCTCGGGTCACGGGTGACGAAGCTGCGTCCCCTCGGTGGCTTCTGCGCCGAGACGGGGGGCGCCTCCGCGATCTTCCTCGCCACGGCGCTCGGGGTGCCGGTGAGCACCACGCACACCATCTCCGGCGCGATCGTCGGCGTCGGGGCCACCCAGCGCCTCTCTGCGGTGCGGTGGGGCGTGGCAGGGCGGATGATCTGGGCGTGGGTCATCACAATCCCCGCGTCGGCGGCCGTCGCGGCGCTCTCCTACCTGGTCATCGCCGCCATCCGCGGCTGAGCCCATGAGCGGCGGGCTGGCGCCGGCGGACCGCTCGTTCGCATTCCTGAATCGCGAACTCTCGTGGCTGGCGTTCAATGCCCGGGTGTTGCACGAGGGAGAGGACGAGCGGACGCCGCTCCTCGAACGGCTCAAGTTCCTCGCAATCTTCCACTCCAACCTCGACGAGTTCTTCATGGTGCGGGTCGCCGGCCTGCGCCGGCAGCTCGCCGCCGGGGTCACGTCGGGGGGGGTGGACGGGATGTCGCCGGCGGAGCAGCTCGATCGGATCGATGCCATGGTCCGCCCGCTGATTGCTCGGGCCCGGTCCACCCTGCATGACATCGTGCTCCCCCGGCTCAGGGACGCTGGGGTGCGCATCGTGGCCGACGCGGAGCTCACACCAGAGGAACGGACGCGCGTCGACGCCTTCTTCGACGCGCAGGTCTACCCGGTCCTGACGCCGCTCGCCGTCGATCCCGGGCATCCGTTCCCGTACATCTCGAACCTCACCCTCTCCCTCGCGGTCGAGCTGCGAGACCCGGCTACCGGTGCCGAGCGCTTCGCGCGCGTGAAGGTGCCGAAGAGCATCCCGCGGTGGGTTCCGACGGGGCGCCCCTTCAGCTATCTCCCGCTCGAAGAGCTCATCCGATCGCGGCTCGCGTCGCTCTTCCCGGGGATGGAGGTGATCGGAGCACACGGGTTCCGGCTGACGCGGCATTCAGATTTGGATCTCGCCGCGACCGAGGAGCCGGAGGATTTGCTCGCCATGATCGAGGAGCAGCTCTTCCAGCGCCGGTTCGGCGAGGTCGTCCGCCTCGAGGTGGAGACGGGTACCCCGCCGCACCTGACGGCGCTCCTGCTGGAGGAGCTCCGGGCGAGTGAGGCGCCGGAGATGGCCCCGCTCGCGGGTCGGGAGGTTCACGAGCCGGGCCCGCTCCTCGACGTTGGGGATCTCATCGCCCTGAGCGGCCTTGATCTTCCGGAGCTGCGCGATCCTCCGCTGGTGGCGTCGGTCCCGACGGACCTTCGCGACGCGCGACGGTCGATCTTCGACGTGATCCGCGAGCGGCCGGTGCTCATCCACCATCCGTTCGAGTCCTTCGGTGCCTCGGTCGAGACCTTCATCGAGTCGGCCGCGCGGGACGAGCAGGTGCTCGCCATCAAGATGACGCTGTACCGGACCTCCGGGGACGGGGCCATCGTGCAGGCCCTCACCGAGGCGGCCCAGCGCGGCAAACAGGTCGCGGTCCTTGTGGAGCTGCAGGCCCGCTTCGACGAGATCAACAACATCGCCTGGGCCCGGACCCTCGAGTCGTTCGGCGTCCACGTCGTCTACGGCGTCCCGGGGCTCAAGACGCACACCAAGACCGCCCTCGTCGTGCGACGCGAGCCGGACGGGATCCGTCGCTACGTGCACATCGGCACGGGGAACTACAACACCCGCACCGCGCGGACCTACACCGACCTCAGCCTCCTGACCTGTGAGGAGGAGATCGGGGCCGACATCAGCGACCTCTTCAACGCACTGACGGGGTACGCCAAGAATGTCACGTACCGGCGGCTCCTCGTCGCGCCCGTGAATCTGCGGGCGCGCGTCCTCGGCCTGATCGACCGGGAGACCGCCCACGCGCTCGCCGGCCGACCGGCGCGAATCATCGCCAAGATGAACGCGCTGGTCGACTCGACGACGATCGAAGCGCTCTACCGCGCTTCCGCCGCGGGGGTCGAGGTTGATCTGATCGTGCGGGGCATCTGCTGCCTACGACCTGGGGTCCCGGGCCTCTCCGACCACATCCGCGTGCAGAGCATCATCGGTCGCTTCCTCGAGCACTCCAGGCTCTGGATGTTCGGCAACGATGGGGCACCCGAGTACTTCTTCGGCTCCGCCGATTGGATGCCACGCAACTTCGACCGACGCGTCGAAGTGGTGACGCCGGTGACCGACCCGGTCTTCCAACGGCGGTTGCAGTCCGTCCTGGACGTCTGCCTCCGCGACAATCGGCAGGCCTGGGACCTTCGCCCCGACGGGAGCTATATGCAGCGGGACCCCGGGGACGAGGGCGAACGGAGTACACATCGCGTGCTGATGCGGGATGCCTGGGGCGCGAGCCGGGAGAGTGGCGTCTTCGTCGTGCCTGCGAGCCCGCTCGGGCGCGACCGCGCCCCGAATCGGCCTCCGTCCTCGAGCGCGGCCTTCCCGGTCATCCGGGAGGAGTGACCGCCGTCAGTCCTCCCGCGCCACGGTCCCGTCTGGCGCGACGACTTCCACGGGGAGCCCAGCGACCTCAGCGAGGAGCCGCGATTTCCTCGCGGCGCCCCAGACCTCGAGCCGGAGCCGATCGGCGGTCCGCCTCGGGACCGGGGTGATACGAATGGCCCGGTCGAGCCACCGCACCTTCACGCGATCGACCGCACCCGCGTGGCCCCGGTCGAGCCCGTCGGCGATGCGCAGGAGGGCCGCCAGACGGCGGATGCGCTCACGCGTGCGCCGGCCCAGCTCCCACCACAGGTCATGCTCCCGCCGAGGTGTCTTCCCCCGATGATAGCGCGCCACATGCGCCATCACCTGTTGCTCATCGGGGGCGATGCCCAGCAGGTCGGCGTGCTGGATGAGATGGAAGGAATGCTTGTGGTGCCGTTCGTAGTTGATGTGGTACCCGACGTCGTGCAGCAGCGCCGCGTCCGCGAGCGTCTGTCGGTCCTCGGGGGCACAGCCAATCCGGTGTCCGACGGCATCGAAGAGCTGCAGCGCCATCTCGCGCACCTGGCGCGCGTGCGGCAGTTCCGCATGGCACCGCTCGGCGAAACCGAGCACGGACCGCGCGCGCGCCTCACCGGGATCGGCGATGAGGGGGGTCACCCGCGCTGAGTCGAGCAGCAGTCCCTCACGGATGCCGAACCCCGAGGCAATCAGCTCGCGCGGTTCTACGCGTGCGAGCACTTCCGCGACGACCGCCAACCCGGCCACGATGATGTCCGCGCGGCCCGCGTTCAGCCCGGGGACGGCGAGACGGTCCTCCACCGGCATCTCCGCAAGCCGCTCGAGCAGGAGTTCGACCTCGTGCCGAGGGATCCGCGTGCCGTGCACACTGCGCACGCGGATGCCCTGCCGGGCAAGGTGCATCCCCGCGAGGTTCGTGAAGGTCCCGCCGGAGCCAATCACCTCTGCGCCGCGCCAGTCGCGGACGGGGAGGACCTTCTTCAGGGCCGCGCGCACGTGGCGGCGGAGCTTCTTCACCCCTTTGCCTGGTGGCTTCCCGGCCAAGAACTCCTCCGTCAGGCGCAGGGCGCCGAACGGGAAGCTCTCGAGCCGCTCGACGACCCCTTCGGCGGAGAGCGCGAGCTCGAGCGAACCGCCGCCGATGTCCACGACGACGGTGCGCCCACGTCCGAGTTCGAAGTGGGCGAGGGCGGAGCGGAAGGCGAGTCGCGCCTCCTCCTCGCCCGCGAGCAGCCGCGGCCGGAGTCCGGTCTCGCGCCGGACGCGTGCGAGGAAGGCGGCGCCGTTCTCGGCGTCACGGACCGCGCTCGTGGCGACGACCGCGATCTGCTCGGCGCCAAGCTGGCGGGCGAGCGTGGCCATCCGCGAGAGGGCATCGACAGCGGCATCCATGGAGGCGTCCGCCAAGCGCCGGCTGTCGGTGACGCCCCGGCCGAGGCGCGGGGCCGCCTTCATTTCGTCGATCACGCGGATAGCCCCGCCGCTCGAGACGTCGGCGACGATCTGGCGGATCGAGTTCGACCCGATGTCGATCGCCGCGATGCGTTGGGCGGTCTCCCGCGCCGTGGCAGGCGGCAGCGCGTCCAGCGCTCGGATGACCGTCATGACGCCTCCGCGCAGGCGCCGGGGACAACGGCCGCGAGCCGCCGGGCGACCTGCGCCTGGACCGACGCGGGTACCGGCGCGAAGCCGAGGGCGCGGAGCGTCGGCGTCCCCTCGCGAAGCGCCCATCGCGCAAAGGCCACGAAGTGGCGCGCCCGGGTCGTGTCCCGCAATGCCCCGGCGGCGACGAGTCGGGTGATCCCCGCGATCGCGTAGGCGCCGGCGGCACGAGCGGTGGTGAGCGCGAGCGCCGTGTCGACATCGACGGCCGCCAATCCCTCCTCCGCCGCCAGCGCGAGGCTCAGGGAGTCGGGGGTGACGAAGGCGCCGGCGCGGTTGCGTAGCGCCGCGACCAACAACCGCGGGTGAGAGGCATAGGATGCCTCGACGAATCCCAGGCTTCCTGGGACGGCCTGCACCTGGGCGGCGACCCCCTCGTTCCCTTCGACGCTGTCCCCCACGATCCAGGGCGTCGGTGCGGTGGCCGATGCCACCGAACTGAGGTAGGCCTCGAGGAGTGCGGCGGTCCCGCTCCCGCGCCCCCGATGGACGGGGCGGATCGGGAGCGCCGGGAGCGCGAGGGCGGGGTTGAGGGCGCGCAGCCGGTCATCGTCCCACCGGGTGATCGCGCCAGCGTAGATGGCGGCGAGGGTCGCCGCATCGAGCCGCGGCCCCTCCGCGACGCCCGGCAGGTGGGCAATCACTGCGACCGTCCCGATCGCCGTCGGAACCACGAGCGGCGCGCAGCGGGCACGCGCCGTCTCCTCAGCGGTCAGGGGCCGGTCCGTCGCGCCGAAATCGGCGCCATCCCGCAGCATCAGTGCGAGCCCGGTCGTCGAGCCCACAGAGTAGTAATTGATCCGAACGCCAGTCTCGGCCCCGTAGGCTTCGAACCACCGACGATACAGCGGATACGGAAAGGTCGCACCGGCGCCCGTGAGGTCGACGCCGCCGGACGGAGCGGGGAGTGGGGCGGGGCGGGACCGGATCCACTCGGCGCCGACCGCAAAGCCCGCGATGGCGCCCAGCCACAGGAGCACGAGCGCGCGAGGCCACGTCAGCGATGGCGGTGGACGACGGAGCACGGCTCCCGGGTCAGAGGTCGTTAGCGTACGAGAGGAACTTGTACCGCCCGTCGCGCTCGAGCAAACCCGCGAAGAGCCGCAACGTCCGCGGCGCGGAGTCTGCCGCCGCGAAGGTCACGGTGCATCCCGACGTGAGGCGGTTCGGGCCCTCGACGACGACGGAGTCGGGGCAGCGGAGCGCCCGGAAGGCGAGCCTGGAGCCGCCGTACCGTTCCAGCAGCCGGCCGATCCCCGTTTCGCTCGCGGCCCCCTGTTGCAGCCAGACTAGTTCGGGACCGAGCTCGTAGGGAGGGGCGGTGAATCGCGTATGTGGGTAGTACAGCCATGCGAACTCCGCGCGGGAGAGGACGAGCGTACGGAGCGTTGCGGTGTCTCGAGCACTTACCGCGTCGAGCAGCGACCGGACGAGCGTCTCGGGTCGGTCACCGCCGCCGAACAAGACGGTCGGCGTGTCGACGGTGGTGGCGCGGAAGCGCACGAGCAGATCGGCGATCGGGAGTGCGCTGTCGATCACGCCGGCGGAGGGGGGTCGCTCGGTCTCGGGCCCCCTCCCACACGCGAGCGCGCCGAGGAGCGCCCAGCAGCACGCGCCTCGGCGAATCCATCTCGCGCCCATCAGTTCTTCGCGTAGCTGGTCCAGCCGGCCCACCACTTCGTGCCGCCAGGAGCGGCCGCGCCGCGGTACGCCGTAGGCGTCACGAAGGTGCCCGCGGCCGTGGCGAGATTGCCAGCGAAGGTCTGGAGCCCACCCGTCGCGATCGGGGAGGTCGCCGTCGGTGTCCAGTCGAAGGATGCGGTCGTCGAGGCCGGGAGCGAGAAAGTGGTGAAGAGGCTCGCCGCGGACGCGCTGGCATCGCGCACGATGTTGCGCGTGACGGAGTCGGAGAGGACGAACCCACCGGATGCCGTCGTGAAGAGGCTCGGCGTCTCGACCACCAGGATGTGCCGTAGGTCGAGGAGTCCGTCGGTCAGTCGCACGCGGGTGGAGGCGGTGTCACGGAGGCCGAGCGCACCCTTCGGGAATCGGGCGAGGACGCCGTTCACGTAGTAACCACCCGTCCCCCGGCGGAGGATCATCCCGTAGCCGCCGCTCGTCGCATCGATGTCTGTGCCGGCGCCCGGGCCCACGAGCGTGAAGTTGGCGACAACCGGCGTCGTGAAGGGCGTCGAGTTCTGGCCCGCTGCGCAGCCGGTGCCTGCGCAGCCGTCGTTCTCGATCGCCTGCGGATCGGAGGACGCGTTGCCGGCGCCCGGCCGAATCGCCGGCTTGGCCGATTGGTACGAGATGAGGTGCTGCAGGCGCCCCTGATAGCCTTCGGACATATCGAAGTGATCGTCCCCGCTCTCGTAGGAGACGAGATACCGCGCGTCCACGGCGCCGCCGAAGAACTCGAAGGAGTCATCGAGGCCGGAGAGCGTCTGGACGTACTCGATGGTCGTTCCGCGGCCGACGGCCGCGAGCGTCAGCGAGTTGAGCTCCTGGTCCGTCGCGGTGGCGTAGCCCGCGAACTCGATGCGGACGTACTTGAGGGTGCCGCTGTTATCATCGTTGCTCGTGCCCGCGCTGTACTTCTGCTGTGGGTTCGTCGCCCCCGTGCCGGTCCCCTCGAGAATCACGGGGTCGGCCCGGTTGATGATCCCGTTGCCGATGATGATGAGGCCGCCCCAGTCCCCGGCGAGGCGCTGTCCTACGGGCTGCGACGATGTGAAGACGATTGGCGCGGCCGCCGTCCCGACCGCTTGGATCCTCGCCCCGCGCGTGATGAAGAGCGAGGAGCCGACGGTGGTGTAATCTCCCTTGATCACCGTGCCCGGCTGGATCGTCAACGTCGCCCCGTTCGTGACCTGTACGAACCCGGAGAGGGTGTAGGTGGTGTCCTTGTACAGCGTTCGGTCGCTCGTGATGTTCGTCGAGATCACGGCAGCGCCCGGCGGTACGGCTGGCTCAGTGAGCGCGTCGCCCTGGTTGCAGGCGGCGAGGGTGAGGAGCGCGGTGGGGAGGTAGGCGCGTCGGAAATGGAGACGCATCGGGAGTCCGGGTGAAGGGGGCATGTGACATCAGATGGGCCAGCGGGAGAACGAAAGCGGCCCCCGGG
>JBMTAR010000091.1:0-8015 GCA_049428925.1 Gemmatimonadaceae bacterium | reverse complement strand
GGCGGACACGACCTCCGGGTCCGCCGGTCCGACCAGGTGCTACCGACGGAACGGATCGCTGAAGCGTGGATCCGCCGTGAGCGCGTCGTCGTTGAGCGTGCGCAGGAAGGCCGCCAGCGCCGCCCGCTGCCCCGCGGTGAGGTTGAGTCGACGCGGGATCCCACTTGGCGGGCCACCCGGCACGAGCGGCGGCGCCATCAGCCGTGGATCGAGCGCCGGCCCCGCCTGGATCCCGCTGTCATAGAACGCCACCACTTGCTCGAGGCTCGTGAAGCGGCCGTCGTGCATGAACCGGCTACCTCCGCCCATGTGCTTCAGCGACGGGGAGCGGAAGATTCGCGTCTCACCGGCATCGAGCCCATTGCTCCGTGAGCCCGCGGTCAGCGAGAAGCTCGGCGGGACGTGACATCCCGCGCAGCCCGTCCCCTGAAAGACCTGCTTTCCCTCTTGCTCCTCAGGTGTGAACCCGGGAAATGGTCCGCTCAACGAGCCATTCGGATTGGTCGGGTTGAACACTTGGGCGGCGGCCGCATCCCAGCGGCTTTGTGTCGAGACGATGGCGCGGACATACTGCGCGAGGGCCCGCTGGACGCGGTCTCCTGTGATCACCGAGTCGCCGAAAGCGAGCCGAAAGAGCGGCGGGTAGTACGGGAGCGCCGAGAGCCGCGCGAACGCCGCGGTGAGTCCGCCGTGCGCCGCATCGAACCCCATCTCCCCCGCATCCTGGATCGGCTGCGTCGTCTGCGCCTCCAGGGTCGGCGCGCGCTTGTCCCAGAAGGCGCGTCCATCTTGGTTGAAGCGGACGTTCACCAGCCGCATCGAGTGCATCGCCGTCACGGCGCCGTCGAAACCACGACTGAACTGGGCCGTGTCCCCGAACGCGTTCGTACCCGCGTGACAGCTCGCACACGACACGGTCCCGTTCCGGCTCAACTGCCGTTCATAAAACAACACGCGACCGAGCGTCACGCCGGCGTCCGTGAGGGGCGCGCCCTGGGTGCGGTCCTCCCGCGCGAGCACCGCCGCATCGTAGAACGCCGGGAGCGGCGCCGAGACGTACTGTGGCAACGCCTCGGGGTTGATCGTGAGCGCGGCCCGGATGGCGGCGTTCCCGTCAGCGAGCGGGTCGGTCGCCCCGTCACCGCACGCGATGGCCAGTAGAGACAGGAACGGCAGGAAGCAGAGACGCATCGTCATACGGGATTCGGTGACCAGCCGCGATGATTGATCCAGCGATTGACGATGCGCACGCCGTCGCAGACCTCATAGTGCGGGAACTGTGCCGCCGTCAGACAGGAATGATTTGCCAGAACCCGCACCCGCGTCCCTACGGGGAGCCGGTCGAGGACCGCCGCATCGTGGGTCTGCACCCACCCGTGCTCCTGCGAGACGCTCGTGATGCGAAGGCCGAGGTCCTCACCCTCCACCGTCACCAGTCGCCCGTAGTGTGTCACCCCGTCGGGATCGGCGATGCCGGCGTCCTTGCTCAGTGCGATCGCGCCGGCATCCAGGATGAGCTTCCCCTTCGCACGGTCCCGGTGCACCACCGCCGTGAGCACGGAGAGGGCGACGTCATCCGGACCACAGGAACCGATGGCGACCTGCATCAGGTCATAAAAGGCGTAGTTCCCGGTGCGCACCTCGTGCACCCCCGTCAGGTCATCTACGTGCGAGGCGGTCGGCGTCGAGCCGATGCTCACCGTGGGCACCGCAATCCCGTGCGCCCGGAGGCGCGCGGCCGCCGCGACCATCACATCGCGCTCCTCGTTCGCGACTGCGAGGATCTGCGCCCGCCCGCGCGCCTGATACGAATGCCCAGCGTGCGCGAGGATTCCGGCGAAGCGGAGCGACGACGGGGCCCCGATCCGCTCTGCCATCTCGAGAAGCGCCGGCCCGTGGGGATCCACCCCGGCGCGGCCGTAGCCGCAGTCGACCTTGAGATACACGTCGATCGTGACGCCCGCAGCGCTCGCCGCCGCCGCCAGTGGCACAGGGATCTCAGGATCGTCGGTGAGCACCGCGACACGCGCGCCCGCGGTATGCATCGAGACGATCGCCGCGAACTTCCCCGGCTCGATCGGCACCGCATATGTGATGTCATCAAAGCCGTGAGCGGCGAAGGCACGCGCCTCGGCGAGCGTCGAGACCGTGATCCCGTGCATCCCGGCCTTGGCCTGCAGTTGGGCGACCTCGATGGCCTTGTGCGTCTTCACGTGCGGTCGCAGGCGCGCACCGAGCGCGGCGATACGCGTGCCCATCCGCTCGACGTTGCGCACCACGCGGGGATGGTCGACGAGGAGACTCGGCGTCGGGAGGGTCTGAAAGTCGCTCATCGGAGCGGCAAGGTCATCGACGGGTGCCGAAAGTCTCGTTGGTGCGCAGGGTGCCACAGCGCGTGGTGCTGGTCGTTCGAATGTATCATCCAACGGTCCAAGCAGATACGTCTTGCCCTTCGTCCGATTGCCTCAAAACTTTCCCTCATGCCTCAGGATCTTCAGACCGTCCAGCTCCTCGCCGTCACCGGCATCTTCCTCGGCTTCGGCATCGCCGAGGTGCTGATGGGTCGGTTCTTTGCGCCCGAGGCCAGTCATGAGGATGACCGGCTCGACGTCGCGGTGGGCCTGATGTTCCCGCTGGTCTCGGGGTTCGTCCTAGCGAGTGCGCGCGCCCTGTGCGCCTGGCTCATCCCGGAATCGCGCGATGCCTGGGCTGAGTGGCCCGTCTGGGCGATGGTGGGCACCCTGCTCATCGCCGACGACCTCACGCAGTACTGGTGGCACCGGCTCTCGCACACCTCGGTGATGTGGCCGCTGCACCGCGCCCATCACAGCGCTGCCTATATGAGCGTACGCGTCGTCTACCGCAACAACCTGTTCTACTATCTGATGATGCCGGGGCTCTGGTTCACGGGGGCCCTGCTCTTCCTCGGGTTCGGCTGGACGATTGTCTGGTACAGTGTGGCGAAGCTCCTAGTGATCATCGGCGCGCACTCCGCCGTGCGGTGGGATCAGTGGCTCTATCGCTGGCGCGTGCTGCATCCGGTGGCGTGGGTGCTCGAGCGGACCATCTCCACGCCAGCCACGCACTACGCGCACCACGCTCTCACCCAGGACGATGGCGTCGGGCATTACCAGGGGAACTACGGCAATCTGCTCTTCTTCTGGGATATCCTCTTCGGCACCGCGCGCATCACGCGCCGATATCCGCCGGCGTACGGACTGAAGGACGATCGCCGGCACGGGCAGGAGCGCTGGTACCATCAGCTGCTGTATCCGCTGGTGCGGTCCCGGCGGAAGGAGACCGTGCTCGGATACGAGAAGCACCTGCCGATCGACTAGGGGCGTCGCGGCACGGGCTCACCGAGGCGGGCCTCCCGCCGTACATACTCCGCCGCCTCCGCGTGCGTGGCATACCACACATTGTCACCCGCGGTGGCCTTGATGTGGTCGAGGAGCAGCTCCAGCGCGACCAGCCGGGAGCGATGACCGATGACGTGGGGATGCATCGTCAGCACGAACATCGTCCCCTCCGCATACGCCTTGTCGAACTCGTCCATCCACACCTGCGCCACCTCGCGCGGCGGGCTGTACCGCTCACCACGCGGGTCGAAGAGCGGCGCGTCATCGAGAATCCACTCGACGGGAATCTCCACGATGCCCGTCGGGACGCCCTGCTGGTTGAGCTCATACGGGCGCTCGTCCGCCATCAACGAACTCTCGTAGCGGAACCCCATCTCGCGCAGGATGGTGAGGGTGTTCGGCGAGAAGTTCCATGATGGCGCCCGGTACCCCACCGGTCGCGTGCCCGTCAGCCGCGTGAGGTCGTCCACGGCTCGGCGGAGCAGCGCCCGCTCGGTGGAATCGGGGAGCGTGGCATTCATCTCGTGCACCCAGCCGTGGACCGCGATCTCGTGGCGCCCGCTCCGAGCGATGAGGGGACCCATCTCCGGATGGAGGGCCAGGCTCACCGATGGGATGAAGAAGCTTGCGGGAATACGTCGAGCGTCGAGGAGCCCGACCACGCGCCCGAGACCCACCCGCGCGCCATACTGGCCCATCGAGAGCGCGCCGACCGACGTCTCGCCGTAGCGGAGGGTCACCGTCTCGTTGTCGACGTCAAACGAAAGCAGGACGGCGACCTTCTTCCCGTTCGGCCACCGCGACGGGGTGAGGTCGCGGCCGGCACGGACAGCGTCGACGGTCTTGGTGATGCTGTCCATCGTCCACTTCCAGCCGGGCACGGCGTCGGTGACCGGGACCGGTTGGGCCTGCGCGAGGAGGCACCATGGAGCGAGCAGAAGCACGATGGCAAATCGGCGCATGAAAACCGTCCGTTGGGGAAAGGGTACGTCGCGCAGCCGAAGACTGAATTCCCTCGAGAACCTATGCGCCCTGCGGTGGTCGGCCAGCCCGGGGTAGTGGCCGCCGGGCCTCACGATTCACCGGGTGTCAGGCGGGGAGCCCATCCACGGAAGCTTCGCCCATTCAGCTTGCTGGCAGATGGTGGTGGAGGGGCGAGCGATGTGCATCTCGCGCTGGCGGCGTACGGTTCAGGGCGCAGAGCACACGTCATCATGCTTCACGACGAGATGCATCGCCACCATCGTCGTGCCGATAGGACGGACGGAAGCGAGTTGCAGTCGTCCGACGGCGCGTCGTGGGAGGAGCGGCTTCCCGCTACCGAGGGTGGCAAGGCTGTATTGAATGAAGCAGTCATCGAGCAGCCCGGCATCGAGGAACTGGCCGGCGAGGTCTCCGCCGCCGGCCACACAGATATTGCGCCGATCGGCGGCGGCCAGCATCTCCGCGTGGACAGGTCGAACGTCACCGCGGCAGAAGGTGATCGACGCCCCGGGGATGCCGAGCCGCGGCGTGGAACTGAACACCCAAGTCGGTTGGGTGTACGGCCACGAATCACCCGTCGTAACGAGGTGACGACGAATCCATTCATAGGTGCCGGATCCCATCGCGATGGCACCGATATCGGCGATGAAGTCGCGATAGGTGGCATCGGTCGGGTCGTCTGGCTCGGCGAGCCAGTCCAGCGATTCCTGCGCGTCGGCGATGAAGCCGTCGAGTGACGACGCCGTGAAGTACTGGGTCCGAGATCGGCGCGCCGGTGTCGTCATGGTCGTCATCTGCGTGGGGGCCTTCGCGTCCTCACCCCACCGCGACGAGGATGGCGCCCATGAGGGTGAAGTTGAGCACGTCGTTGCCGACCTCCAGCATCCACGCCGTGAGGCCGTGTCCGGCGAAGAGGCGATGCCCCAGAGACGCTGCGGCAGCGACGAGGCCGAGATGGAAGCCCCACGCGGCCCCCTGCCCGATTGACAGGCTCGGCTGGCCAGCGCGGATCCCGGTGAGAATCACGTCGCAGACGAACGCCTGCGCGACGACGCCGACGAGGGTCCCCCCGAACACCTTGCCCGCGTTGAAGGTCTTCGGATCGAGCGGTGCCGAGTGGCCCATAGCCTTCCACCAGACGGGAAAGAACGTCTTCGGGCCGAACCAGAGGAAGCCGCTGATGAAGGTGGCGAGCGCCGCGAGGGCAATGCCGGTCGGGTGGATTGACATGATTGGTTCCTCAAGGGGGAGGGTAGTACCACTCATCTGCGGGGTGAGAGGTGCAGCGCGGAGTGGGGCGTGCGTGCGGCAGCGAACGCTCCGGTGACGGAGGGTCGACGTGTCACGCCTCTGGGAGCTGACCCATCGGCCGCTGGAGAATCTGTTTGATGGGGAAGGCCGAGCGCAGAGCCACCAAGAGTGCCGTCAGGATGATGCTCATCAGGACGATGCCGTAGACCAATGCCTGGATGGTACTTCCTTCGGGCATCCCCGTCTCCAAGGGCAGCGCGGCGAGCACTGCGGCCGCAAGACCTTTGGGAATCATCACGCCGAGGATCACCGCGTCGTCGCGCGTACTCCCCTGCGGCGCCAAGAGCGCGGTGATGAGGAGCCGTCCCGCATAGACCGCGAGCATCAGGACGAGCGCGATGCCGAGGATTGCCAGGTTATCGAGACGCATCGAGAGACCGAGGTAGACGAAAAAGAAGGTCTTGAGCAAGAACACGATCTCTCGGTAGAAATCCGACTCAGCCGGTGTGACCCCGGTGAGCGGTCGCGCTTCACGCCGTCGGGCGAGTTGGAGATACGGGTAATTGGTCAGGGTGATGCCAAAGGCGAGTACGGCGATTGCTCCGGCGAAGCCGAGGAGCTCCGCCGTCCCGTAGAGAATGAACGCCCCGGCGAGCGTCGTGAAGACCGTCGTCGGAAGCTGTCGGATACGATCCCAGATGAGGAGCCACCCCACCCCACCCGCGATCCCAATCACCGCGGCGAAGCTGAGGGAGGAGATGGTCTGTCCAATCAGGCGGCCCACGTGAACCTCGCCCTGTGTCGCCGCCTGCAGCATCGCGAAGGTCAACACAATGCTCGTCACATCCGTCAGCGCGGACTCGAGTATCAGGAGGGTTCCCGGCCCTTCGCGCATCCGCAGGCTACGGACCATTGGAATCACCACTGCGGAACTCGTCCCGGAGGCGATGGTGCCAACCAGCAGCGCGGCGATCCAGGAAAGCCCAAGGAAGTAATGCGCCCCAAGCGCAATCACCCCAATCGTCATGCCCGCCGTGACGATGGCGAGCTGCAAGGTGCTACGGGCGGAGCGCTGAATCTGGGACAGGTCCAGCGTGGTCCCGCTTTCAAACAGAATCACCGCGAGGGCAATCGTCGCGAGCGCGCGTCCTGACGTACCAAATGCCTCCGGGCCGGTCCACCCGAGTATCGGCCCCACGAGGATCCCAATCATCATGAGCACCAGAACGTCAGGGAGGCGCGTACGGTCGAATGTGATCGCCAGCAGGTGCGCGAAGAAGTAGAGCAGTCCGATTCCAAGGAGTGTGTATGCCATGTATCGTCAGCCGGTGGGCTGTCCTCCAGTGCTGACCGTCTGAAGCGAGGCGAGTTGCATCGGAAGGGGGAATCTCCTGACTGGGGACAGGGTCACCGCGAGCACCTCGCAGGTGGTGGGATTGTAGCCGTTCAGAGTGTGGCCAGGACGACAGGGACAGCCGCCCGACGAACCGCGCCATGGTGATGTCGGCGCGCATATTGGACTGTGCTGGGCAAGTGTAATACACCACGGCGGTTGGTGAAGGACAATTGGGCGCCGGGTGGCTGTCATGCAAGGCGAAGCGAAACACAGCCAAAAAGGGGGGTCACCCCACATGCGTGAGATGACCCCCTGTTCCCAGTCCCCATTATGTCGTCGTCTATCGAGGAAGCAGGGTCAACACAAGCTGTCCTGACCCAACCAGTCTACCGATTCGGTCACGCGTCTCGTGCGCTCGCCGGTCAGACGCTCCCAGCAACGTACCGCTTCGCCCACCCATGACACGTGGCAGCAGAGTCCGCTGCCGAGCTGAGTCTCAGGCGCGGAGCGTATCCGCCTGCCAGTCCTTCACGGCCTGCTTGATCGCCTTCTTGTCGGTGAGCTCCCCCTTCAACACCCGCTCCACCAATCCCGGGAGCTCCGCGTCGCTCGCGAAGCGGAGCGCAATCAGCTGACCGAGGGTCAGTCCCTTCGCCCGCTCGGCGAGATCGGCGGAGAGGACCTCTGCCAGGCGGAGGCGCATCTCAAGCCGGATGATTCGATTTTGGAGCGTGAGCGCCATCGTGCGTGAGACCCAGACCGTGGCAACGGCGCCGAGCCCGAAGATTATGAGGAGGGCGCCACGCACCACGGATTCCGATTTTGCGGCCTGCGAGATTGCGTAGAAAAGGAAGAGAGTCGAGGCTGGGAAGGCGACGTAGTGCCAGAGCGGCTGGTACATCGCGTGGTTAGCGTAGCTCTGCGAGGTTTTCGCCATGGGTCGATACGTGATCAGAAGGTGATGGTCCGCCGACGTCCGGCGGGGTTTTCCGTCTCAAGCACAGCCGGGCGTGCGGACGGAGATTTGCGTTGCGCGGTGTCTGGGAGCAGATGTCTGAATTCTACACCAACCAGCGTCGGATTCC
>JBMTAR010000090.1:0-8177 GCA_049428925.1 Gemmatimonadaceae bacterium | reverse complement strand
CGCAGCTTCCAATAGTCGCGCTCCATCGCCTGCTGCGTGTCGACGAGGCGCTGCTGGAGCGTGGAGATCGCGCGAAGGTCGCGCCCGACGGCGACGACCGAGCCGTCCTCGGCGCGGACCGCGTTGTAGGCGACCGGAATGTCCGCTCCGGCACGCGAGGGGTGGTTCACCTGCCGTCGCCGCGTCGTCCCTGACGTGGTCGCCTCACGGAGCATCTGCTCGATCTTCCCCCGGGATTCCGACGTCACCGTGTCCACCCACGGCGTCCCGATCCAGCCCTCGGCGCCATCGACCGGTGCCTCGGCTCCGCTGAACTCCACGTGACGGATGATGCCGCCGCGATCCACCACCAGCGCCACCTCGCTGGTGGCGGTGATCAGCTTCGCTGCCCAGTCCGGTGCGAGACCGGAGAGGGGAGCGCGCGAGGCGTCGGAGGCGGAGTGGCCGGGATTCATGAAGTGCCCTGTGGGCGAGAGGATGGCGTCAACCGAGCCTCAGCTCGGTGACACCACGGAGGCGTCTGGCTTCCGCGACCGCGGAGACCGCATCGGTCGCGAATCCATCCGCCCCGAGCTGTTGGACCAGGGAGGGATCATCACCGAACAGATGGCCACCGACGAGCACGCAAATGTCTGACTTGCGAGACACCTGACGCGCCCGACGGATGTCCTTTCGGAGGCTCGAGACGTACTGGGAGCACGAAATCGAGACACCGAGGCAATCATAATCGGATTTCCTAACCATGTCCAACAATAAATCTGAACTGTAGACGGTCATGAGATGGACATCCCAGCCATCCCGAATAAAATATTCGGCAATAACCAGCGTTCCGAGTGTGTGTTGCTCTCCGGGGGCGCAGGTGAGGAGCATCCGGCCCATCGAACCGAAGAGGGCGCGGTCGGTGAGGAAGAGCGGACTGATGGCCCGGACCAGGCGTTGGATGTGTCCGGACGCGATCGTCACTTCATAGAAGGAGCAGTCGTCCTGCTCCCACCGCTCGCCGAGGATCCGGGCAGCGGGTGCGAACACCTGTTCGAGAATTGTGCCTGGGGGCATCCCGTCCCGCAGGAGGGAGCGGACGAACGCGCCCGGCGCCGCCTCATCCGCCGACAGGATGGTGTCGGCGAAGTCGGTGACAACCTGCGAGGTCGCCGGGAATTCTTCCCGGGCGAGACCAGAAGAGGACATGCGAACCCACCACCAGGTTTGGGGGGCGTACCCCGGCTCCTACCCTCCCAAGGTGGGACCGCGGTGTCTGGCTGTCAAGACACTTTGACGTAAACTTCTATTGACATAGCATCGGACGGCTCCCAATATCACGGGGTGTCAGTCCAAGAACCGTCAACATCTCTTTACACCCCGGAGCAGCGGGCTCGCCGGGACGCGACGCGATGGACCCTCGTGCAGGGGATCCTCGCGCCGCTCCAGTTCGTGGTCTGCCTCGTCTCCGCCGCGCTCGTCATCCGATATCTCCGGACGGGAGATGGACTCGCCGCGGCCAACCTCTCCGTCCTCATCAAGACGGGTGTGCTCCTCCTCATCATGGTCACCGGCTCGATCTGGGAGAAGGTCGTCTTCAATGAATGGCTGTTCGCCAAGCCCTTCTTCTGGGAGGACGTGGTGTCGATGGGCGTCATCGCCCTCCACCTCGCCTATGTCGCCGGCCTCTGGACGGGCGCCCTCGCCCCGCGGCAGTTGATGGCACTCGCGCTCGCCGCCTATTCGGCCTACGTGGTGAACGCCGTGCAGTTCGTGCTCAAGCTGCGCGCGGCGCGTCGCCAGGAGCGGGCGATGGCGTTGGGACTCGCCGGCGTATGACAGGCACCGCGCTTCCCGTGGTTGAAACCGGGTGCACCGATGCCCCGGTTCTCAAGGAACGCGGCCAACGCGAGGTCTTCTGCGGCCTCACCGGCATCGTCTGGCTGCACCGGAAGATGCAGGACGCCTTCTTCCTGGTGGTGGGGTCGCGCACCTGCGCGCATCTGCTGCAGTCGGCCGCCGGTGTGATGATCTTCGCCGAACCGCGCTTTGCCACCGCCATCCTCGGCGACCGTGACCTCGCGGGCCTCGCGGACTGTAACGACGAGCTCGACCGCGTAGTCGGCGAGCTGCTGGCGCGCCGACCGGACATCACCACGCTCTTCCTCGTGGGGAGCTGCCCGAGCGAGGTGATCAAGCTCGACCTCGCGAAGGCAGCTTCGCGGCTCTCCGTCGCCAACCACGGTCGGGTCCGCATCCTGAGTTATTCGGGGAGCGGCATCGAGACGACCTTCACCCAGGGTGAGGACACCTGCCTGAAGGCGCTGGTGCCCGAGCTCCCGACGGCGGCGACGAACGAACCCGCCCTGCTCGTGTGCGGGACGCTCGCTGACGTCGTCGAGGATCAGTTCGCGCGCCTCTTCGCCGAACTCGGCATCGGGCGCGTCGACTTCTTCCCGCCGCGGCGGGCGACGGCGCTCCCGTCGATCGGGCCGGGCACGCGCATCCTGTTGGCGCAGCCCTTCCTCAATGAAACGGCGCGCGCCCTCGTGGCGCGCGGCGCGACGCTCCTCTCCGCGCCCTACCCTCTCGGCGTCGACGGCACCACGGCCTGGCTCCGCGCCGCCGCGGACGCGTTCGACGTGGCGCCGGAGCGGTTCGCGAGTGCGATTGCCGGGCCGGCGCAGCGCGCGCGGACGGCGCTCGCACGCCATCGCTCGACGCTCGAGGGACGACGCGTCTTCTTCTTCCCCGACTCCCAGCTGGAGATTCCGCTCGCGCGGTTCCTCGCCGCCGAGTGCGGGGCGACACTGCTCGAGGTGGGGACGCCCTATCTCGACCGGACCCTCGTGGCCGCGGACCTCGCCGCGCTCCCGCCGACGCAGCTCTCGGAAGGACAAGACGTTGAGAAGCAGCTCGATCGCTGCCTCGCGCTACGCCCCGATCTCACGGTCTGCGGTCTGGGGCTCGCGAACCCGCTCGAGGCCGAGGGACTCCGGACGAAGTGGAGCATCGAGCTCGTCTTCTCTCCGATCCAGGGCTACGACCAGGCGGCGGACCTCGCGGAGCTCTTCGCGCGCCCGCTCAACCGCATCGATCGGCTGAGGGTCTGACGCAATGCAACTGACGCTCTGGACCTACGAGGGCCCGCCGCACGTCGGCGCGATGCGCGTCGCGACTTCGATGGAGGGCGTGCACTACGTCCTCCACGCCCCGCAGGGCGACACCTACGCCGACCTGCTCTTCACGATGATCGAGCGGCGCGACGCGCGGCCGCCGGTGACCTATACGACGTTCCAGGCGCGTGACCTCGGTGGCGACACCGCGAACATGGTGGTCACCGCGGTGCGTGAGGCGTACGAGCGGTTCCGTCCGCAGGCGCTGCTCGTCGGAGAGTCGTGCACCGCGGAGCTCATCCAGGACCAGGCCGGGGCGCTCGCTGTCGGGATGCAGCTCCCGGTCCCTGTGGTCCCGCTCGAGCTCCCCGCCTATTCAAAGAAGGAGAACTGGGGCGCGGCCGAGACGCTCTACCATCTCGTGCGCGCGATGGTCGGCAGCACGGCGCGGTCGCGCCCGGCCCGCGAGGGGCGGCGCCCCCGCGTCAACCTGCTGGGCCCGACGAGCCTCGGCTTCCGATGCCGCGACGACGTGCGCGAGGTGCGCGAGCTCCTCGCCAGCGTCGGTGTGGATGTGCACGTGGTCGCCCCGCTCGGCGCGACCCCCGAGCAGCTCGCGACGCTGACCGACGCGGACGCGAACGTCGTGCTCTATCCGGAGATCGCGCAGACCACCGCCGGCTGGCTGCAGCGGACGCACGGGATGCCGATGGTGCGCACCGTGCCGATCGGCGTCGGCGCGACGCGCGACTTCCTGACGGAAATCGGGACGGTGCTCGGCATCGACGTGGGGCCGGTGCTCGCGCGGCCGGCATCGCGCCTGCCGTGGTATTCGCGCTCGGTGGACTCAACGTACCTCACCGGCAAGCGCGTCTACATCTTCGGCGACGCGACGCACGCCATCGCCGCCGCTCGCGTGGCGCGCGACGAGCTCGGCTTCGAGGTCGTGGGGCTCGGGACCTACTCGCGCGAGATGGCGCGTGAAGTGCGCGAGGCCGCCAAGACGTACGGGCTTGAGGCGCTCATCTCCGACGACTATCTCGAGGTGGAGCGCGCCATCGGCGCGGCGGCGCCGGAGCTCGTGCTCGGCACGCAGATGGAGCGGCACATCGCTAAGCGGCTGCACGTACCCTGCGCGACGATCTCCGGTCCCTTCCACGTGCAGGATGTCCCGGCGCGCTACAGCCCGCAGATGGGATGGGAAGGTGCCAACGTCCTCTTCGATGCCTGGGTGCATCCGCTGATGATGGGGCTCGAGGAGCATCTCATCACGATGTTCAGCGAGGACTTCGAGTTCGACGAGACGGGCAGTCATCTCGGGAAGGGCGGCGGTCGGCGCGAGACGGAGGCAGGCGCGTCACGCATCGGGGAGGATGCCGGTGTGGTGGGGCGGCCTGCCACGGAGGCGTCTCCGGCCACGGCCGCGATGACCATCGACGCCGGCGCGGCCGGCCTGGCGGACGATGCGGCGGAGGTCGCCGTCGCGACCATCGCGGCCGGGCCGAGCTGGAGTGCCGACGGCGAGCGCGAACTCAAGAAGATCCCGTTCTTCGTCCGCAAGAAGGCGCGGCTCAACACCGAGCGGTTCGCCGCGGACCGCGGCATCGTGACCATCACGGTCGACACGCTGTACGAAGCCAAGGCGCACTATGGCAAGTAAGCGCGCCGCCGGTTCGGCTCGCGTCCCCGTCCGGGTGACGATCCTGACGCTCGACGCGCACTTCGCCGAGGCGTTCGCCGGGGCGCGCCGCCGGCTGGCTCGCGAACTGCCGGGCCTGACCCTCACGATGCACGTCGCCGCCGACTACGCGAACGACACCGCGCGCGCGGCTGCGGCCTGCGCCGACATCAGCACCGCCGACATCATCATCGCCGGGCAGCTGTTCACCGAGGAGTCGGCTGGCCCGGTGAAGGAGGCCATCGCGGCACGTCGGGCGTCGTGCGATGCGGTGTGCGCGATGCTCTGCGTGAACGAGGTGGTGAAGCTCACGCGGCTCGGGAAGTACTCGATGGCCGACGAGGATCGCTCGACGAGCGCCTGGTCACCGCTCGCACTCCTGAAGAAGTTGCGCGGGGAGCGCACCGAAGGTCGCTCCGCCGGGGAGCGGCAGCTGGCGGCGCTCAAGCGGCTCCCGAAGCTGCTGCGCTTCATCCCCGGCACCGCGCAGGACGTTCGTAGTTGGTTCCTCGCAATGCAGTACTGGCTCGCCGGTTCGGAGGAGAACCTCGCGAACCTCGTGCGGATGCTCGTGCATCGCTATGCGGCCGGGCCGCGCGCGGTGCTCAAGGGGACGTTGACCGTTGGCGACCCGGTCGAGTATCCCGAGGTCGGGTGCTATCACCCCGATCTCCCCGGCCTCGGCCTCACGGAGGAGCGTCGGGCCCTCCCGGCACGGGGCCGCGCGGGTCGGGTCGGGGTCCTCGTGGGGCGCTCGTACCTCCTCGCGGGCAACACGGCGCACTATGACGCGGTGATCCGCGCGCTGGAGGGACACGGTCTCTCGGTGGTGCCGGCCTTCGCGTCGGGGCTCGATGCCCGTGAGGCGATCACCCGCTACTTCATGACATCGACTGGCACGGGCGATACGGCGTCGACGATCGACGCCTTGGTCTCGCTGACCGGCTTCTCGCTCGTCGGTGGGCCGGCATACAACGATGCGGAAGCGGCGCAGGCGGTGCTGACCGCCCTCGATGTGCCCTACCTCTCGCTCCAGACGCTCGAGTTCCAGAGTGTGGCCGAGTGGGAGCAGGACCCGCGCGGCCTCAATGCACTCCAGGCGACCCTGCAGGTCGCCATCCCGGAGATCGACGGGGCGATCGGTCCGGTCGTCTTCGGTGGGAAGGGAACCGCCTCGTCCGAAGGCATCACGCCCTCCGAGCCGATCGCCGGTCGTGTCGCGCTGCTCGCCGCGCGCGTCGCGCGGCTGGTGCGGCTCCGTCGGACGCCGCGCGCCGATCGGAAGGTGGCCATCGTCCTCTTCAACTTCCCGCCCAACGCCGGGAACACGGGAAGTGCCGCCTACCTCGCCGTCTTCGAGTCGCTCTTCAATGTCCTGACCGCGCTACGTCGTGAGGGCTACGCCGTCGAGGTGCCCGCGAGCGTCGATGCGTTGCGGGAGGCGGTGACGGAGGGCAATGCCACGCTGCTCGGCGCGCCCGCCAATGTGCATGCGCGCGTGAGTGCGGAGGCGCACGTCGCCCGCGAGCCGCATCTCACCGAGCTCGAGGCGGTCTGGGGACCGGCGCCCGGACGGCAGCTCACGGATGGTCGGGACCTCTTCGTCCTCGGGGCGCGTTTCGGTGCGGCGTTCGTGGGCGTACAGCCGGCCTTTGGTTGGGAGGGCGACCCGATGCGGCTCCTCTTCCAGGGAAACTTCGCCCCCACGCACGCCTTCTCGACGTTCTATCGCTGGATGCGCGACGATTTCGGCGCGGACGTCGTGCTGCACTTCGGCACGCACGGCGCACTGGAGTTCATGCCCGGCAAGCAGGTCGGGCTGACCGATGCCTGCTGGCCCGATCGCCTCATCGGCGACCTCCCCAACGTCTATCTCTACGCGTCGAACAACTCCTCCGAAGGCACGCTCGCGAAGCGGCGGGGCGGGGCGACGCTCGTCACGTATCTTACACCGCCGATCGCGCAGGCAGGGCTCTACAAGGATCTCGCCGCGCTCAAGGCGAGCCTCGACTCCGTCCGTGCCGCCAGCACCGTCGACCCCCAACTCGTCTCGCTGGTGCAGGAGCAGGCGGCCGCGCTGGATCTCTGCGCAGCCACGCCACGTTGGGTGGGCGAGGCTCGTGCGGAGATCGACGCGGTGCGAAGCCGACTCCTCGAACTCGAGTACGCGTTGATCCCCCTCGGCCTCCACGTGGTCGGGGAGGGGATGCCTGCTGCCGCGCGCGCCGACACGATCCGGGCGATCCGGGCATCGCTCGCGGAGCCGATGTCCGATGACGAGGCCGCGCGATTGGATCGTGTGCTCGCGGAGGACCACGAGATTCCCGGGATCCTTCGGGCGCTGGACGGGCGGTATCTCCCGCCGGCCCCGGGCGGGGACCTGGTGCGGACCCCGAAGGTGGCTCCGTCGGGGCGCAACATGTACGGCTTCGACCCGTACAAGGTGCCGAGCGCCTACGCGCTCCTCGATGGCCGCACCCGCGCGGATGCGCTCCTCGCCCGTCATCTGGCCGACGGGCACGCGTACCCAGAGACGGTGGCCTTCGTGCTCTGGGGCACCGATAACATGAAGACCGAGGGCGCGCCGATCGCGCAGGTGCTCGCGCTGATGGGCGCCGTGCCGCGCTTCGACGCGGTGGGTCGCCTCGCGGGTGCTCGGCTCCTCCCCTTGGAGACGCTCGGGCGACCGCGCATCGACGTCGTCTGCACCCTCTCGGGGATCTTCCGCGACCTCCTGCCGCTGCAGGTGAAGCTGATCGCCGAGGCGGCATGGCTCGCGGCGCAGGCGGACGAGCCCGAGGACCGCAACTTCATCCGCAAACACGCGCTATCGCATCAGGCCGCCCTTGGCTGCGACCTCGAGACCGCGGCGCTCCGGGTCTTCTCGAACGCCGATGGCGCGTACGGCTCGAACGTGAACCTCCTCGTCGACACCGGGCAGTGGGAGTCCGAGGACGAGCTCGCCGAGCAGTTCGTGCAACGCAAGAGCCACGCCTACGGCGTGCGCCCGGGCGCGCGACCGATGCCGGCCCTGATGCAGCGTGCGCTCGGTGGCGCCGACATCGCGTTCCAGAATCTCGATTCCGTGGAACTCGGAGCGACGGACATCGACCAGTACGTCGAGTCGCTCGGTGGGATGAACCGCGTGATCACGCGGGCCAAGGGATGTGACGTGCCGGTGTACCTCGGCGACCACACCGGGAAGGAGGGGCGGGTGCGCACCCTCGGCGAGCAGGTGGCGCTCGAGACGCGCACCCGGATGCTGAATCCCAAGTGGTACGAGGCACAGCTGGCCCAGGGGTATGAGGGCGCCCGGAACATCGCGGGCCACGTGGCGACCACGCTGGGCTGGTCCGCCACCGCCGGCCAGGTGCCCGAATGGGTCTATACGGACATCACGACGA
>JBMTAR010000089.1:0-8225 GCA_049428925.1 Gemmatimonadaceae bacterium | reverse complement strand
CGCGCCGCCACGAGGTTCGCGACGAACCCGACGACCAACAGGCCGGCCATCAAGGTCATCGTCCCGGCGTACGCGTCGGCCTTCGGCACCCCGGCGTCGATCCGCGCCTGCCGGAGGTAGTTCACGAGCACGGGCCCCGCGACGCCCGCCACGGACCAGGCGGTGAGGAGTCGGCCGTGGATCGCCCCGACCTGCATCGTGCCGAAGTGGTCGCGCAGGTAGGCCGGGATCGTCGCGAAACCGCCGCCGTACATCGTCATGATGACGCCGTATGCCGCGACGAAGGCGGGCAGATTCCCCGCGCGGCCGATCCCCGGCACGCTGGCGTAGAGCACGGCGCCGAGGGTGAAGAAGCAGGCGTAGGTCCAGGGGCGTCCGATCCGGTCTGACGCGGAGGACCAGAGAAAACGTCCGATCATGTTCGCGGCGCTCAGGAAGACGACGAAGCGCGCGGCGGCGGCGGCATCGACGCGCCCCGGGAACATCTCCTGGATCATCGGGGAGGCCTGCCCGAGCACGCCGATCCCCGCGGTGACGTTGCAGCAGAGCACGACCCAGAGCGCCCAGAACGCAGGGCTCCGCATCGCATCGGTGGCGGTGGTGTCACGGCCGGCCGGTCGGGTGTCGCGCGCGGCGGGGATCGGCGCGCCGGGAAGGCGGACGAGTGCCACGCCCAACATCATCACGACGAAGTAGAGCACACCCATTGCGACGAAGGTCGCGGCGACGCCGGTGGAGGCCGGGGTGGCGAAGCGGCGCATCAGCGCGAGCGCGAGGGGCGACCCGATCATCGCGCCACCGCCGAAGCCCATGATGGCGAGGCCCGTCGCCATCCCGGGCCGGTCGGGGAACCACTTCATCAGGGTCGAGACGGGGGAGATGTAGCCGAGTCCGAGGCCGATCCCGCCGAGCACGCCGTAGCCCAGGTAGACGAGGAGGATCTCGTGCTGCACGACGCCGAGCGCGGCGATGAGGAAGCCGCCCGCGAAGCAGCAGGCCGAGGCGAACATCGCCTTCCGCGGACCGACGCGCTCGATCCAGCGCCCGAAGGTGAAGGCGGAGAGGCCGAGGCAGACGATGGCGATCGAGAAGATCCACCCGACGGTGGTGAGCGCCCAGTCGCCGGGCGCGCTCTCGGTGATGCCGAGGGTCCGTGTGAGCGGGAGGTTGAAGACGGAGAAGGCGTACGCCTGCCCGATGGAGAGGTGGATGGCGAGCGCCGCCGGCGGGATGCGCCACCGGGGATAGCCTACGGGGGCGATGGAGCGATCGCGGTCGAGGAAGTCGAGGCGGGCGGTCATCAGGTCTCCTGGATGCACTGGCGGAGTGCGGCCTTCTCCTCGGGTGAGGCGAAGCTGGCGTCGACCGCGGCGAGGGTGCAGGCGTGGAGGCGGTCCCACGCCACCCCCTGCCGCGCGAGCCACCGATATTCGTCCGTGAGTGAGGTGGCGAACATCGGCGGGTCGTCGGAATTGATGGTCACGTTGAGACCGGCGTCGAGCATCGCGAGGACCGGGTGCGGGGCGTCGGCGGCCAGGACGCCCGTGCGGTAGTTGGAGATCGGACAGACCTCGAGCGGCACCTGCCGCGCGTGGAGCTCCGCTACCAGCGACGGATCGTCGACACAGCGGATCCCGTGTCCGATCCGCTCGGCGTAGAGGGCATCGAGGGCGGCCCGGATGCTCTCGGGGCCGGCCCCCTCACCCGCGTGGGCGACCACGTGCAGGCCGTTCGCGCGTGCCTCCGCGAATTCGGCGGCGAATCCCGCTGCCGGGAAGCCGGCCTCGATCCCGCCCAGTCCTAATCCAATGAACACGCCCGCCTGCTGCCCGGCGAGGGTGAACCGGAGGACGCGCTCCTTGGACTGGGGGAAGTTCCGGGCGATGTCGGGGATGAAGCGCACCGTCACGCCGTGTCGCTCCCGCCCCTCGGCGAGCCCGTCCTGGAAGGCGTGGAAGAGATCGGGCCAGGGGATGCGCTCCACGAAGAGCGAGGCGCTGAGGAAGGCCTCCGTGTACACGATCCGCTGGGACGCCTGATACGCGTGGAAGGCGACCGTCATCTGCCGGAAGTCCTCGGCGCTGACCATCGCTCGGCTGGCCGCGATATAGACCTCGATGAAGTGGGCGAAGTCGCGAAAGGCGTAGAACCGCCGCCACTCATCGAGCGAGGCCGCGGGGAGGGTGACGCCGTTGCGGTGGGCCATCGCCCAGATCGTCTCGGGGAGCTGAGCCCCCTCGAGGTGGACGTGCAGCTCCACCTTGGGCATCGCGGCGAGGCGGTCATCGAGCGGGTGCGGGGTCGGGTCAATCATGTAGGGAATGTAGGTGTCCGCCCCTTTGCGCCGCCGCCTGGGGCAGGGCAACTTCCGACGGTGACCGTATCGCTCGTCCCCGAACCGAAGGCGATGCCGGCGGCCCGGCAGATCCTGGTGGTCGACGACCACCAGATCTTCTTGGAGCTGATTCAGCGGCATCTGTATCGACTCGGGTTCGATCAGGTGACCACCTGCGTGTCACCGACCGATGCGTTGCAGATGATCGAAGAGGCGCCGACGCGCTTTGATACCCTCGTCATCGACCTGCAGATGCCCGGGCTCGATGGCGTCTCGCTCCTCCGGCACCTCAGTCAGGTCCCGTTCCGCGGCGCGGTCATCATCACCAGCAGCGTCGACGGCCGGGTCCTCGAGACGGCGGAGCGCGTCGGGAAGGCCCTCGGTCTCGACCTTCGGGGAATCCTCCCCAAGCCGGCCTCGCCGGAGAAGCTGCTGCAACTCCTCGGGGCGGGGCGACGGGCCGCGGCGCCCACCGCGGAGCCGCAGCCCCAGTACGCGCCGGAGTTGATCACCCGGGGGTTGCAGCACGGTGAATTCGTTCCGCACTACCAGCCGCAGATCTCGCTCGCCGACGGGCGGCTGATCGGCGTCGAGGCGCTCGCGCGCTGGATCCATCCGCGGCACGGGATGATCCTGCCCGGCCGATTCATCCGGTCGGCGGAGGAGAGCGGGCTCATCTGCGACCTCACCTTCCCGCTCGTGGCGCGCGTGCTCAATCAGGCCCGGGAGTGGGAGCAGGCGGGGCTCGATATCACCGTGTCGGTGAACGTGGCGATGGCGAGCTGCCTGCGCCCCGACTTCCCCGACCAGCTCACCGCGGCCATCAAGCGGAGCGGACTCGAGCGCCCCAACCTGATCCTTGAGGTCACGGAGAGCCGGGCGCTCGACGACACGATGGCAGCGTACGACATCTTCACGCGCATCCGACTGAACCGCATCAGCCTCTCGATCGACGACTTCGGCACGGGGCATTCGTCGCTCGCCCAGCTGCGCGATGTGCCGTTCAACGAGCTGAAGGTGGACCAGAGTTTCGTGAAGGGCGCCGCCGCCGACGCCACGCGACGCGCGATCCTCGAGGCGAGCCTGACGATGGCGCACAAGCTCGGGATGCGGACGGTGGGCGAAGGGGTGGAGACGCTCGATGACTGGGCGCTCCTCCGCAGCCTCGGCTGTGCCGCCGCCCAGGGGTTCATCATCGCGGAGCCGATGCCGGGCGAGCAGCTCATCTCGTGGATCGCGGACTGGGACGACCGTCGCGACTCGTTGATGCGGGAGCTGGCGGCGCGCTAGCGGCACGCGAGCGTCAGCCGGAGCGCGCGCGTGCCGCGCGAGGCTACGGCAGGGCGAGACCGATACGCGCCTGCAGGAGGACCCAGCCTCCGACGAGGCTCGCCAGCGCGATCGAGTGCCAGAGTACCCGACGGAGGATCGTCCCTTCGTGGCCCGCCTGGCCGGTCGCGGCGCCGGCGACGACGATGCTCTGGGCGTCGATCATCTTCCCCATCACCCCGCCCGAGCTGTTCGCGGCCGCCATCAGGGTTGGATCCACACCGACCTGCTGCGCCGTCACCACCTGCAGGCCGCCGAAGAGCACGTTGGACGAGGTGTCACTCCCGGTGAGGGCCACGCCCAACCAGCCGAGGAGGGTGCCGAAGAACGGGTACCAGATTCCCGTGCGCGCGAAGGCGAGCCCGAGGATGGTGTCGGTGCCGCTGTACCGGGTGACATATCCCAGCGCCATCATCGCCGCGATGGTGAGCAACGCGAGGCGGAGGTCGCGCAGCGTGCGCGCGTAGGCGCGGGCGACGTCACCGAGCCCGCAGCCCATCACGAGTGCGCTCACGAGGGTGGCGACGAGGATCCCGCTCCCGGTGGCGCTGAGCCAGTTGAACAGATAGACCGCGCCCTCCGGTGTCGGCGTCGCGACCACCGGGGCGACGCGGACCACCGCCTGATGCAGACCGTCGATCGGCAGGCTCGGCGCGGAGCGTCCGTTGAGGAACGCCTTCATCGTGGGTGTCCCCCACACGAAGACGACGAGGGTGAGGATCGCCCACGGGGCCCAGGCCCGTGCAACGGTGGCGCGGTCGGCGCGCGCTGATGCGACGATCGGGGCGGCCTCGATCGTCCGGCGCGTGTCGGTCCCATCTTGGGGCGCGGGGGGTCGCCACCATCGCAGGAAGAGGGTGAGCGCGGCCATCGAGCAGACCGAGGCAATCACGTCGACGAGCCACGGGCCGTGGTACACCGCCACGAGATGCTGCGGGAGCGCGAAGGCGACCCCCGCCACGAGGAGCGCCGGCCAGGTCTCGCGCACCCCGCGCCAGCCGTCGAAGGCCGCGATGAGCCAGAAGGGGACGATGACTGAGAAGATGGGGAGCTGATGCCCGACCATCGCCGAGAGCGCCCGGAGGTCGAGACCCGTCACCCCCTGCAGGGCGATGAGCGGGGTGCCGAGCGCGCCGAAGGCGACGGGCGCGGTGTTCGCGATGAGGGAGTAGACGCTGGCGTCGAGGGCGGGGAAGCCGAGGCCGATGAGGATGGCGACGGTCACCGCGACTGGAGTGCCGAAGCCGGCGGCCCCCTCGAAGAAGGCGCCGAAGCAGAAGGCGACGAGGACGAGTTGGAGCCGGCGGTCCGTCGTCACGCCGGCGATGCTCCCCTGCACGACGGCGAAGTGGCCGCGCTCCACCGTGAGCCGGTAGAGCGCGAGGACGTTCACAAGAATCCAGCCGATGGGGAAGAGCCCGTAGGCGGCGCCGAAGAGGGCCGCACGGCCGGCGAGGCCCACCGGCATCCCGATGCCGAGCACGGCGACGCCGAGCGCGGTCACGAGACCGGCCAGCGCGGCGTGGTGCGCCCGCACGCGATGCGACGCGAGCAGACCCAGCAGGACGATGATGGGCAGCAGTGCGAGGGCGGTCGAGAGCGGGACGGAGCCGAGGGGGTCGTACCGCTGCGCCCAGGACATCAGCCGATCAGGTCGGCGGTGAGATCCGCGATGCGCGCGGCGCCGCAGAGGGCCATCGCCAGACTGAGCTCCTCGCGGAGGAGGTCGAGCGTGTGCACGACGCCATCCTCGCCGGCGACGGCGAGCCCCCAGAGCGCCGGCCGGCCGAGGAGCACGCCGTCGGCGCCCATCGCGAGGGCCTTGACGATGTCCGTGCCGCGGCGGATCCCGCCATCGACGAGCAGGGTGCCGTGCCCCGCCATCGCGGCCGCCACCTCCGGGAGCGCACGAGCGGTCGGCACCGCCGTGTCGAGCTGACGTCCGCCGTGGTTCGAGACGATGACGCCGGCGATCCCCCGATCGAGCGCGCGCGCCGCGTCGTCGCCGCGCACGATCCCCTTGAGGAGGATCGGCAGCGAGGTGATCGACGTGAGCCAGGCGATGTCGGCCCACGAGAGGCTCGGGTCCCAGTGCTCCGCGACGAACCGCGCGAGGGCGGAGGCGGTCGGGGCCGACGTCGCGAGGAGGTCACGCGGCTCCCCATCGAGGTTCGGCACCGGGAGGTCGGACGGGACGTGGAAGCCGTTCAGCAGGTCGCGCTCCCGGCGACCGAGCATCGGCGCGTCGACGGTGACCACGATCGCCTCGTACCCCGCGAGCTCGGCGCGACGCACGAGATGCTCGGTCCGCTCGCGGTCTCGATAGACGTAGAGCTGGAACCACCGCACGCCGGTCCCCGCGTCACGCACCGCCTCGAGTGGCTGGGTTGCGAGGGTGGAGAGGATCATCCCCGTGTCAGCGCGCCCACAGCCACGGGCCATCGCCACCTCACCCTCCGGGTGGGCGAGGCGCTGAAACGCCATCGGCGCCACCAGGACGGGCCAGGCGTGCTGGCGGCCGAGGATCGTGGTCTTGAGGGAGCGGGACGAGACGTCGCGGAGGACCCGATACCGGAGGGCGATCGCCTCCCACGCATTCCGCGAGGTTCGCAGCGTGAACTCGTCATTCGCCCCGCCGGCGAAGTAATCGTGGACCATCGCCGGGAGCCGCTCCGCGGCCAGCGTCGCGAGCCGGTGGAGGTTGATGGCGTCGTCCAGAGGGGCGTGCATAGCGGAGAATGTAGCATTTCGATAACGGTCTGCATCCCGCCATCCGGTCGACGTTATAGATTGCCTGTGGGCGCGCGGTGCGCGCCCGAATCCACCCGTTCGCCCCCGGATGCCGACCCCTCAGAAGCCGACGATGTATTGCAGCCGATGCGGCAAGGAGAGCACGAATCTCCGTGTCTGTCCGCATTGCTTCACGCCCTATCCTGAGGGTGGGGTGGGGCGCGCGCCGGGTGGCCCCCCTCGCCGCTCGACCGGGTCGATGCCGGCGGTCTCCGGTGACGAGGCGCCTCCGCGTCGTCCGACCGGGTCGCAGGCCGCCATCCCCGACGGCGCGGCACCGCGGCGCGGGACCGGGGCACAACCGATCATCGACCCTGAGCGCCCCGCCTATGGGCGTCGCTCGACCGGGGCCATCCGCCTCACCCCCGCCGACGTCGTCGAGGGATCGAGCGGCGCGCTCGCCCCGGTCATCGGCGGCGTGTCACGGAGTCGACGCATCCTGCTCTGGGTGGTGGCCGCCTTCGGGGCGATCGCACTCGCGGTGACGATGACCGACCCGGACGCGGTGCCCGAGGAGGCCGCACCGCGCAGTGTGCCATCGACACTCATCGTCACGCCCGCTGAGCGTGAGGCCGCGCTCGCACTGATCCAGTCGACGCGCGCGCAGGCACTCGTCGAAACGCAGGTGGATGAGGTGATGGTCAGTTATAGCGCCGCGGCATTCCCGCTCGACCCGGCCGCGCAGCGGCAGCTCGTGGAGGCCTTCGCTCGCGCCGACGAGATGGTCGAGGGCCGCAAGCGTCGCATCGTGTTCTACAATCCGGCGGGCCGCGTCTTCGCGCAGGCGGACGGGATCGCCGGCCTCACGATGCGGCAACCCTGAGCGACCGCAGGCCCGGCGCGCGTCGCCGGGCCCCGTCGCTCACTGATATTGGATATAGAGCACCTTCGGGTTGAGTCGCGCGATCGTCGCGATCGGCGTGCGCGGATTGTCGTTTCGCGACTTGTAGAACTGCTTCCAGCCCGCGAACTGCACCGGCTCCGCTTTGATGAACTCGCGGAAGGTGTTCTGCTTGAGCCACGGCGAGCCGAAACCGTCCATATGCATCACGACCTGCACCTCGGGCCGCAGACGGATGTTCCGGTAGTTCGTCACGCCGTTGCGCGTGAACCGATGCACCACGAGGACCTTCGGCGGCAGGCGATGCGTCGTGACCAGCCCCTGCAGGAACTCCGCCGCATAGTTGATGTCCTCGGCGTCGAAGGTTCCGATGCGCTTGCCCGGGAGCCCGCCGTTCTTCATCGAGAACTCCGGGTCGATCCCCAGATGGAAGTTCGGCCGCTGCAGGAAGCGGGCGAGGGCGGGGAGTTCCTGACGCAAGGTCGAGCGCCCCACCTGCACGTCGAGGAAGACCAGCGCATTCCGCGATGCCGCCCAACGTGAGACCCGCTCGATCAGGGAATCGCCCATCCGCGCGCGATACATCCCGTCCCGACCGGGACCGGCCTGCGCGACGACGGCGATGAGGTGAAGCGCCGGCTGCACCGGGGTCGCGGGGTCGGCCTCCTGCCACGCCTTCACCTCGGCATCGAGCATCCGCAGCATCTGCTCGGGTTCGTACTCGCCGAGCACCCCCATCCGGCGGGAGAGCGGATTGCCGTAGTAGGCGACGATGCGGCGGTTCGGGAGGATCGCGCCCGGGAGGGGTTCCGGGCCCTTCACTGGCCAGAGCGCATCCAAGATGGAGTCACGCCGTGCGACGCTACGCACCTCGGCGCTGCCCGGCGCGGTCGGGCGTCGAGCGCGTGTGCTGCGGCTCGCCCCCGCGGG
>JBMTAR010000088.1:0-8297 GCA_049428925.1 Gemmatimonadaceae bacterium | reverse complement strand
GTGACGGCGAGGAGGAGAGTGAGGGCGCAGCCGAAGGTGCTGCCGAAGGCACTGCGGAAGGCGGTGGCACCACCGCCGCGCACGATCGCGCGCCGACAGGACAAGGTGGTACCCGCTCCACGTGTTGGCGTCATCTCGGAATCATCGCGAGATTCTCCCCGATGCGCATCTCCCCTCGGCCTCTGATCCCGTGGCAGCGCTGGCTCGCCACACCCGCCACCTTCGCGACGCTCGCGGTCTTCACCGCCTGCGACCCCGACGCCCAAGGCGCGACGCAGGTGAAGATGCACGACAACGCCTTCAATGCCCCGGTCGTGCGGATCCCCGCCGGTGCCGGCGTCATCTTCGCGAACGCGGGACGTACGTCGCACAACATCGTCCCCGTCGATCCCGCCCGCTGGGGCACCGCCGTCACGCGTGCCGATGGCGCCGCCGGTGCCGACACCGCCGCCGTCACCCCGGGCGGCGGACAGTCGCTCACCTTCGCCGCCCCCGGCGTCTACGCCTACTACTGCTCGTACCACGGCACCAAGGACGGGCAGGGGATGGCCGGCGCCGTCGTCGTCGGTGACGTCGCGTATGAGGGCGGTGCGAACGGGAAGCTCGCGGCTGTCGATTCCGCCACCGGCACCGTGCGGCGGGTGCCGCAGCAGCACGTCACCATCCAGGGCGCGGTCGATGCGGCACTCCCGGGTGACCTCATCCTCGTCGACTCGGGCGTCTACCGTGAGGAGGTGCAGGTCACGACCCCCTCGCTCGTGATCCGCGGCGTCGACCGCAATGCGGTCATCGTCGACGGGGAGTTCATCCGCCCGAATGGGTTCAACGTCCTCGCCGATGGCGTCGCGATCGAGAACCTCACCGCGCGGAATCACACCTTCAACGGCGTCTTCTGGACCGGCGTCACCGGCTATCGCGGTCGCTACCTCACCGCGTACAACAACGGCGACTACGGCATCTACGCCTTCGATGCCACGGACGGTCTGATCGAGGACAGCTACGCGAGCGGTTCTCCCGATGCGGGGTTCTACATCGGCCAGTGCGATCCCTGCCGCGCCGTGGTCCGGCGCGTCATCGCCGAACACAATGCCCTCGGCTACTCAGGCACCAACTCGAGCGGCGACCTCCACATCCTGAGCAGCGTCTGGCGGTTCAACCGCGGTGGCCTCGTCCCCAACTCGCTCGACACCGAGCTCTACCCGCCGCAGCACCACACGACCATCCGCGGGAACCTCATCTACGCGAACAACAGCCGCACCGCACCTGGCACCGGACTCTCCCCGCTCGCGTGGGGGAACGGCGTCGTCATCGGCGGTGGGCGTGAGAACGTCGTCGAAGGGAACGTCATCCTCGATCACGCGGGCCACGGCGTGATGATCGCCCCGCTCATCGACGCGCACTGGTGGCCCGCCATCGGGAACCGCGTCCTCGACAATCGCTTCCTCGCCTCCGGCCGCGCCGACGTCTCCGTCGGCGGCCCGACGAGCACGGAGAACTGCATCGGCACTCAGCAGGGCCCGGTCACCACCGCCCCGCGGTTCCTCGCCTGTGAGCTCCTCGGCGATTCCGTCGTGAAGCGCCGTGGCGACGAGAACGACCTCGTCCCGGCGCTCGCCCTCGCGATGCGGATGTGGCGACTCCGCGCGCCGACCTATCCCGACTGGAAGACGCAGCCCGTCCCGCCCCCGCAGCCGACGATGCCCGACCCGATCGGCGCGCCCGCACCACCGGCGGTCGACGTCTATGCGAGCGTGGCGAACGAGGTCGATCTCGCGCCGCTCCCGCCGATCACCGACTCGGTCCTCGCGGCCTATCGCGCCGACGGCACACCGACGAGCCCTCGCACCGGCACACGACCGCGCATCGACACCGCGATGGCGACGCTCCAGGCCTGGATGCCCCTCTCCCTCGCCCGACTCGGCGCCGTCCTCATCCTCCTCGTCGCGTGGTATCTGCGCCTGCGTCGCCGCACGCGCGGGAGCGCCGACATCCACGCGGGTCGGACCGCGCGTCGCGTCTGGCGCCTCGCCCTCGCCGCCGTCGTCGCCTGGGTCGGCCTCACCCTCGCGGTGGCCGTCCGCTTCAGCGCGATGTGACGCGTGCCCACGCGGCGTGAACTCCTCTTCGGTGCGGCGGGCGCCGTAGGTACGCTCGCGCTCGCCGGTGTGACGACTGCGGTCGCGCGCCAGACCCGCGCCGCCTTCCGCACCGCGACCGACCGACCGCGCGGCGCCGACCCGATGGCACACGGCCCGTACGGCCACGGCATCGAGCCACCGCGCACACTCGGCCCCACCGCACTCGATGCCGCAACGATCCCACCGCCCGCCGTGCGTGGCCCCGTCACGCGCACCCTCACCATCACGCAGCGCCCCGTCGCCGTCGCCGACGGCGCGACCCTCGACGCGTGGACCTTCGATGGCACCATCCCCGGGCCCATCCTCCGCGTCACCGAGGGGGAGACGCTCACCCTCCACATACGGAACCTCACCGGCCACCCGCACAACCTCCACACGCACGGTGCGCACGCCCCCGAGAGCGATGGCTGGGAACCGATCCCTCCGGCGGGGGAGCGCACCTACGTGCTGCAACCACGTCCTGCGGGGATCTATCCGTACCACTGCGACCTCACCCCGGGCGTGCAGCACCTCGGTCGCGGGCTCTACGGGCTGCTCATCGTCGATCCGGTGCGCTGGCTCCCGCCCGCACAGGAGCGCGTCCTCCTCCTCGGCGGGTTCGACATAGATGGCGATGGCCGCTCCGACGCGTTCGGATGGAATGGCGTCGCTGGGTTCCACGCACGTCATCCCATCAAGCTCCGGCGCGCCGAGCCGGTGCGGCTCTACGTCGCGAACCTCACCGTGGATGAGCCCGTCGCGACCTTCCATCTGCACGCTCGCACCTTCGACGTCTTCCGCTCCGGCACCGGCACCACACCCGACGAGCACACCGATGTCGTCGCGCTCACCCTCGGCGAACGCGCACGGCTCGAGCTGACCTTCGACGCGGCCGGACGCTACATGTTCCATCCCCACCAGGCGCACCTCGCGGAACGCGGGGCGATGGGATGGTTCGCGGTGGGCTAACGGCCTGTCGCCCCCTTCATCTCCCGCACGAACGTCGTAATCGCCTCGCGCCGAGCCGGAGGCCCATCGTGCGCTCCGATTCGGCTCACGACCGCGGAGCCTGAAATCGCTCCCGCCACCCCCATCGCCCGCGCAGCGCGGACGTGCGAGGGCTGGGCGATGCCGAACCCCAGCAGCGCCGGCGCAGCCCCGGCCGCCCGGAGCGCTGCGACCACCGACGACGAGTCGGCCTGCAACGTGTCGTCCGCTCCCGTCACGCCACCGCGAGACGTGACGTACACGTATCCCGAACTCGACTGCGCGACCTCGCGCACGCGCATCGCGTCGGCACCCGGCGGGAGGATCCGCGCCAGCGCCACACCGCCCTGCGCGAAGGCCTCGGCGAACCACGACTGCTCGAGTGATGGGGCATCGGGAATCACGACCGAGTCGACCCCCGCCGCCGCACAGTGGGCGACGAACGCCTCGACGCCCGCGTGCACGATGAGGTTCGCGTAGACGAGCAGCCCGATCGGCACGGTCGGGTGTGCGTCGCGCACGGCGCGGATCAGCGGCCAGCAGGCGGAGATGCGTGTGCCCGCGTCGAGCGCGCGCGTGACCGCGGACTGCACCGCCGGCCCGTCGGCGATGGGGTCGGAGAAGGGGAGCCCGAGTTCCAGCGCATCGGCCCCGGCCTCCACCGCCGCCGTGATGAGCGCCACACTCTCCTCCATCGACGGGTCGCCCACCACGAAGAACGGCACGAAGGCGAGCTCATCGCGCTCGGCGAGCCGCGCGAACATCGCGGCATAGCGATCAGCGCCCATCGGTTCCTCCTGCCGCCTGCTCCGCCTGGTACCGCAACACCGTCGCAAGATCCTTATCCCCGCGCCCGGACATGTTCACGAGGATGTCGAGTGGCCGGTCCGAGGTGCGCGCGAGTTCAAGCGCACCCGCCACGGCGTGCGCCGACTCGAGCGCGGGGATGATCCCTTCGCTCCGTGCGACGAGCGAGAACGCCGCCATCGCCTCCGCATCGGTGCATCCCACGTACCGCGCGCGGCCCGACTCCTGCAGCTGCGCGTGCTCCGGCCCGACGCCCGGATAATCCAGCCCCGCAGAAATCGAGTGCGACTCCTGCACCTGGCCCTCGTCGTCCTGGAGGATCTGCGTGTAGCAACCGTGCAGCACACCGGGCCGCCCGCGCTGCAGTGTGGCGCCGTGCCGCGCAGTGTGCAGCCCCTCCCCCGCGGGCTCCACGCCGACGAGCTGCACGTCGGCATCGGGGATGAAGTCGGTGAAGATCCCGATCGCATTCGATCCGCCACCCACGCTCGCGACGACCACGTCCGGAAGCCGCCCGGTCTCCGCGAGGAACTGCGCCCGCGCCTCGCGGCCGATCACGCGCTGGAACTCCCGCACGATCAGCGGGAAGGGATGCGGCCCCGCGACCGTGCCAAGCAGGTAATGGGTGGTCTGGTACGACGCCGACCAGTCCCGCATCGCCTCGTTGATCGCGGCCTTGAGCGTCACCCCGCCCTGCGTCACTGGCACGACCTCAGCGCCCATCAACCGCATCCGCTGCACGTTCGGCTGCTGGCGCTCCATATCGGCGGCGCCCATATAGATCCGCGTCGGAAGGCCGAGCACCGCGCCCGTGAGCGCGGTCGCCACGCCGTGCTGGCCCGCCCCCGTCTCGGCGATCAGTCGCGTCTTGCCGAGCCGGCGCGCGAGCAGCCCCTGCCCGAGCGCCTGGTTGGTCTTGTGCGCGCCCCCGTGCAACAGATCCTCCCGCTTGAACCAGATCCGCGACCCGGTCTCCGCGCCGAGGTGGCGACAGCGATACAGCGGCGTCGCGCGGCCGGCGTACGTGCGGAGCAGGGTCTCCAGCTCGGCGCAGAACGCGGGATCGGCCTGCGCCGCCAGGAACTCCGCCTCGAGCGATTCGAGCGCGGGAACGAGGATCTCAGGGACGAAGCTGCCGCCGAAACGGCCGTAGTAGGCGGACTGGATCATACGAGCGTGGTCATCAAAACGGGTGCAGGGGGAGCAGCATGAGCCGCGAGGACGCGGAAGAGCTGGGCGAGACGTGCAGGATCCTTCTGACCGGGGGCGACCTCCACCCCGGAGTTGACGTCGAGGCCCCCGACACCGAGCGCCGCGGCGGTGCTCACGTTGTCGGGGGTGATGCCGCCCGCGAGGATCACGCGATGGCGGTCCGGATGGTCGGCGAGGAGCTGCCAGTCGAAGCGGCGACCGGTACCGCCGTGCTGACCGGCGACGAAGGTGTCGAGCAGCACGCGGTCCGCGCCGTCGACCTGCAAGGCGGGGAGGGCCTCGCCCACCCGCAAGGCCTTCCACACCTCCACCGTGGCCGGGAGCGCGGTGCGGACGGCACGTACCACGTCGGGCGATTCGTCGCCGCTGAGCTGTACGGCGCTGAGCCCGAGCGTCCATACCGCCTCGGTGATAGTCGCGACCGACGCGTCCACGAATACCCCGACCCACTGCAGCGGGGCCGCCACGCGCACCGACATCGCCTGCGTGATCGTCACCCGCCGCGGCGACCGCTCGGCGAAGATGAGCCCGCCGTGCGTGGCCCCCGCCGCGTGGGCCGCCACCGCATCCGCGGGCCGCGTCAGCCCGCAGATCTTCGTGAGGCCGAAGCGCAGACGACGCACGGCGAGCGGCACATCGGGCTCAGCCATCAGCGCCGACCCCACGAGGAAGGCGTCGACCAGCGGGGCGAGGGCGCGCACCTCCGCGTGCGTGCGGATGCCCGACTCACAGACCGTGACCCGGTCCGCCGGCACGAGCGGCGCGAGACGGCGCGTCGTGTCGAGATCCACCGTGAGCGTGCGGAGGTCCCGGTTGTTGATCCCGATCACCGGCGCTTCGAGCGCGATGGCCCGCGCGAGCTCCGCCTCGGTGTGCACCTCGGTGAGCGTGGCGATGCCGGTATCACGCGCGGCGGCGGCGCAGGCGGCGTACGAGGCGTCGTCGAGAACGGAGAGCATCAACAGGATGGCATCCGCCCCGGCGGCACGGGCCTCGTACACCTGGTACGGATCGACGACGAAATCCTTGCAGAGCACCGGCACGTCCGCGGCCGCGCGCACGGCCCGTAGATCGTCGAGGCTCCCGCCGAAGAACGGCGCGTCGCAGAGCACGGAGATCGCCGCGGCGAAGGGCGCATAGGCCCGCGCGATCGCTGCGGGATCGTGCGCGGCGCGCAACACCCCCGCCGACGGCGAGGCACGCTTGTGCTCGAGGATGAACCCCGGCCGCACTCGGCGGAGTGCGGCGATGAAGTCGCGGTCGGAGGGTCGACACGACGCCCGCACCACCGCGAGCGGCCGCACCGCCTCCCGCGCCGCCAGGTCGGCGCGCGTGCGCGCCACGATCTCGCCCAACACACCCGGCAGCACGCGATCAGCGGAGCGCTCACCCACCGGCGCCCCCGCATTCGCCCCCACGTGCGCATGCACGGACTCACCCACGCGTCACACCCGCGTTCGTCTCTGGCGCGCACGCCTCCTGCGAGCACGCCACCCACCGCGCGAGCCGCTCCGCCGCACGGCTGGTCGCGAGCACCTCGAGCGCGAGCGTCACCCCCTCGCGGAGCGTGGGCGCGCGGCCCGTGATGAACGCGAGTGCGCCCACATTCGCCGCAATGGCGTCACGGTGCGCCGGCGCCCCGCGCCCCTCGAGCACCGCGCGCAGCAGGGCGGCGTTCGCCGCCGCATCGCCGCCGGCGAGCGCTTCGAGGGGATGCCGCGCGAGCCCGAGCGTCTCGGGCGTGATCTCCAGCGTCTCGACCCGCCCGTCGCGCAGGAGCGCGGCCTGCGTGGGGCCGTGCAGCGCGATCTCGTCCAGCCCATCGCCGTGCACCACGAGCGCCACCTCGGCGCCGAGCCGGCCGAGCGTCTCCGCGAGCGGTGCACAGAGCGCGGGATCGTACACGCCGACCAACTGATGCGTCGGGCGGGCCGGGTTCACGAGCGGGCCGAGGAGGTTGAAGATCGTGCGCGTGCCGAGCGCGCGGCGGACGGGAGCGGCGTGCCGCATCCCCGGATGGTGCTCGGGGGCGAAGAGGAAGCAGATCCCGACCGTATCGAGGCAGCGGCGCGCCTGCTCGGGCGTGGCGCTCAAGCGCACGCCGAGCGCTTCGAGCACGTCGGCGGATCCCGCGCGCGAGGAGACCGCGCGGTTCCCGTGCTTCGCGACCGGGATCCCGAGCTCGGCCGCCACGATCGCCGCGCCGGTCGAGATGTTGATGCTGCGCGCGCCGTCGCCACCGGTCCCGCAGGTGTCGGTGAAGAGGTAGTCGGGCCGCGGGAACGGGGCCGCCGCCGCACGCAGCGCTGCCGCCGCCCCGGCGATCTCCGACGGCGTCTCCCCACGCACCTTGAGGGCCGCGAGCACCGCGGCAAGCATCGGGCCGGGCACCGTCCCCTCGACGATGGCCTCGAAGAGTCGCTCCGACTCCGCTGCCTCGAGTGGGCGCTCGAGCGCCGTGGTCAGCGCAGTGGTGTGTGCGCTTCCGAGCCCGTCACGGCGGGTGTAGGCGGCGGTGGTGGTGGGGTTGGTGCGGGCGGAGGAGACGGCGGGCATCGTGGGGCTCCGAGGAGAGGGAACCCGCCGTGGGAGAGGCGCCAGCAAACGAAACAGCCCACGGCGGTGAACGCAGTGGGCTGTGGTGCGAAGGAGAGGTCGTCGGTGACCTACACGCGGAATGCCCGGCTGCGAGAGGAATCGCGCCAGGGACGCCAGCAGGAGATCGACGAGCGGTTCGCCATTGGAGGGAGGAGGATAGCGCGACCGGCCCCCCGGCCCCCCCCCCCCCCCCCCCCCCCCCCGCCCCCGGTCGGTGCCCGTCGTCATCCGGCGCGGACGGAATCGTCCGCCGCGCCAGAGCCTGGCCGCACGCTCACATCACGACCTTCGGCTTCGGCGTCTTGGGGATCAGCCCCGGCACACCGGCCCGCTCGAGCAACTGATTAAACGCCTGCACGTCCACCGTCTCGAAGGTCGTCACCCGCGCCCGCAGCGCTGCCCACTCCCGCTCCAGCTCGGCGAGCCGCTCACGCACGGGCTGCGTCACTCCGGGGTGCCCCTCGAGTTGACCGAGGAGGAAGCCGAACTGGCCGTTGATCCCGTTCGCGTAGTTGATGATATCCTGCCCGTTCCCGGCCTTCGTCGTCATCGCCGGGTCGAGCGTGTCGGCCTTGG
>JBMTAR010000087.1:0-8315 GCA_049428925.1 Gemmatimonadaceae bacterium | reverse complement strand
ACCCTGCCCCGCGCGCGACCGCGATGGCTTCATCGATGGCGTCGAGGAGCTGGTCATCCTCGTTCCGCATATGCGTGTGATACGCAAGCCCGCGCGCCGCGAGCGGCGCACAGAGGGCGACGAGCTCGGCCACCGAGGCGAACGCGCCAGGCGTGTACTCGAGCCCGCTCGAAGCACCCATCGCCCCGTCACGCAGCGCCTGCTCCACCAGCGCGACCATCCGCTCGAGCTCCGCGGGGGTGGCCGGCCGGTCATCCTCCCCGATCACGACTTCACGCACCGTGCCGAGCCCGACACAGGTGCCCACATTCACGGCCGGACGCAACACGTCGATGCCGGCCAAGACCGCCCCGATCGTCGGCGGCGCCTCGAGGTCCGCCGCGGGATTAGGCGCGCGAGAACTGCCATCCGCCCCCACGACGATCGACGTCACCCCCTGCCGCACCACCGACTCCATCATCGGGTCGACGAACATCCCGCCGTCCCCGTGGGAGTGGATGTCCACGAAGCCCGGCGTCACGACGTACCCCCGGCAATCAATCTCGCGTCGGCCCTGCTCCCGGATGCGCCGCGCCACGCGCGCGATCCGGTCCCCACTGACGGCGACGTCACCCGAGAAGCGCGGGCGTCCGGTGCCGTCGATGATCACGCCGCCCCGGAGGACGACGTCGTACGCCGGTCGCCGTGCGCCGAGGAGGGGGCGGGGGGCGCCAACAGGGGGGGCCCCGGCGGCTCCGAGCGACGTGACGAACGTGCGACGCCGCATCCGGCGTGGTCCTAGTACCGGTAGTGGTCGGGCTTGTACGGCCCGTCGACCGGCACGCCGATGTACGCGGCCTGCTTCTCGGAGAGCGTCGTGAGCTTCACCGCGAGCTTGTCGAGGTGGAGACGCGCGACCTTCTCGTCGAGCTTCTTCGGCAGCGTGTACACCTTGTTCGCGTCGTACGAGGTGCCCGAGACCGTCGGCTTCCCCTGCGCCGCGAGGTGCAGGTCGATCTGCGCGACGACCTGGTTCGTGAACGAGCAGCTCATCACGAACGAGGGGTGGCCCGTCGCGCAGCCGAGGTTGAGGAGGCGACCCTCGGCGAGGATGAGCACCGAGTGCCCGTCCGGGAAGACCCACTCGTCGAACTGCGGCTTGATCTGGTTCCGGACGATCCCCTTGATCGCCTTGAGCCCGGCCATATCGATCTCGTTGTCGAAGTGGCCGATGTTCCCGACGATCGCCTTGTCCTTCATCTTCGCCATATGCTCGACGGTGATGATGTTGGCGTTCCCCGTCGCGGTGATGAAGACGTCGGCGGTCGAGACGACCTCCTCGAGCGTCGTGACCTGGTACCCCTCCATCGCGGCCTGCAGCGCGCAGATGGGGTCGATCTCGGTGATCACCACGCGCGCGCCCTGCGCGCGGAGCGACTGCGCCGAGCCCTTGCCCACGTCGCCGTAGCCCATCACGACCGCGACCTTGCCCGCGAGCATCACGTCCGACGCGCGGAGGATGCCGTCGGTGAGCGAGTGCCGGCAGCCGTAGAGGTTGTCGAACTTCGACTTGGTGACCGAGTCGTTGACGTTGATCGCCGGGAAGAGGAGCGTGCCGGCCTGCGTCATCTCATAGAGGCGGTGCACGCCGGTGGTCGTCTCCTCGGAGACACCCTTGATGGCCTGGCCGACCTTCGTCCAGCGCTGCGGGTCCTCCGCAATCGTCTTGCGCAGGAGATCGAGGATCACGCCCCACTCCTCGGGGTCGTTCGCGGCGTCGAAGGCCGGCACCGCGCCCTTGGCCTCGAACTCGGTTCCCTTGTGGATGAGCAGCGTCGCGTCGCCGCCGTCATCGAGGATGAGGTTCGGGCCGGCGCCGTCGGGCCACATCAGCGCCTGCTCGGTGCACCACCAGTACTCCTCGAGCGTCTCGCCCTTCCAGGCGAAGACCGGCACTCCGCGCGGCTGCTCGACCGAGCCGTCCTTGCCGACGACCACCGCCGAGGCGGCGTGATCCTGCGTCGAGAAGATGTTGCACGACACCCAGCGCACGTCGGCGCCGAGCTCGGCGAGCGTCTCGATCAGCACCGCGGTCTGGATCGTCATGTGGAGCGAGCCCATGATGCGGGCGCCCGCGAGGGGCTTCTTCCCCTTGTACTCGGCGCGGAGCGCCATCAGGCCGGGCATCTCGTACTCGGCGAGGCGGATCTCCTGACGGCCCCACTCGGCGAGGGAGAGGTCAGCGACCTTGAAACCGGGACGGCCGATGGCGGCCGAGGCGTCGAAGGGATGGCGGGTGGGAGCGATGGCGGTCATGGCAGGGTGTGGTGAGGTGACGAGTGAGAGAACAGGAGTGAAGGACGAGTGACAGACAACGGAGCTGGCGATCGACGGACGAGACCGCAGTGTGGCGTGGAACGATCCGTGCTCAGGTGGTGAGTACGGCGGCGAAGAGCGTGGGGCCCTTCGCCTGAGGTGCCGCGGGGAGCGCGTGCTGGCACACCGCCGCGAACCCCGCCTCCGATGCCCATCGGGCGATCGTGTCGGGGGTGAAGCCGAGCCAGACATGGCCCATCGTCTGGCGGTACTCCTCGTGCGCGTGGGGGAGCATATCCACGAGCAGGAGACGACCGCCCGTCGGCCGAAGGGCGCGGCGAATCTCCCGCAGCGCGTCGACCGGGGCGGCCACGTAGTGCAGCACCAGCGAGAGCACGGCCACATCGAGTTGCCCATCGTCGATGGGCAACGCCTCGACGGAGCCCTCGCGGACCTCCACGCGATCGAACGCGCTCAGGCGAGCGCGGGCCGCACGGAGCATCGCCGGGGATTCATCGACCGCGATCACCTGCGCCACGAAGGGCGCGACGGTCTCCGTGAGCTGCCCCGTGCCACAGCCAAGGTCGCCGAGCCGCGTCGCGGGGTCGAGGAGGCCGAGGAGACCGAAGAGCTCGGTGCGCGCGCCGAAGAGCTCGGTGCGGAGCCGGTCCCACTGCGCGGCGGACGAAGCGAAGAAGGCCTGCGAGCGCGTGTGACGGTCGGCGAGCACCCCCGCCACGCGGTCCGCGTCACGACGCGCGGCCGGGAGCGTCTCTGCCTCGGCGCGCACGGCGGTCCAGAGCCGCCGCGTTCCCGCGTCGGCGCCCTTCGCATCGAAGCGGTAGCGGTTGGAGGTCCCGTCCTCGCGCGCGCCCACCCACCCCGCGTCGGCGAGCACCTTGAGGTGGCGGCTCACCGTCGACTGCGGGAGCTGCAGCACCGTGCGGAGCTCACCGACGGTGAGCTCCTGCCGCTCCAGCACCAGGAGGAGCCGGGTGCGGATCGGGTCGGCGAGGGCCGAGAGGCGGTCGTGGAGGGCGGTTCGTTTCATCCGTATATCCGGATGAAAGGTTGCATCAGGGCGCCCCGCCGTCAACGGTCGACGGCACTCGGACCGAGGTCAATCAGCCCCGCACCGCCTCAGCGAAGGCCGCCAGGCGCACACTATCGAGCGATCCATCTCGTCGCAGGCCAGTACAGACATCAAGCCCGTATGGCCCCACCGCATCGATCGCCGCGCGAGCATTCCCGGGGTGCAAGCCTCCCGCGAGCCAGACGGGGACGCCGACCGCCTCCACGATGCGCCGACTGAGCGACCAGTCGTGGCTCCGCCCCGTCCCGCCAAGGACCTTCACGGCACGCGTCGGATCACCGGAGTCGAGCAAGAGGGCATCGACCTGTGGCGCGACTGCGCGGGCCTCCTCGATCGATGCCTCCGAGCGCACATGAATCACCTGCACGAGCTGGACGCCGGGGAGCGCCGCGCGAAGCACCTCATAGGTGTGAACTGGGACCGCATCCACGATCTGGACCGTGTCGGTCCCGACCGCGTCGACCTGCGCCGCGATGTCGGCACCCGCCGTCCGCGCCGTGAGCAGGAAGGTCCGCACACCTGTGGGCGCCCACGCCGCAATCTCCCGGATGCGCTCCTCACGAATGACCCCAGGCCCACTGGGCATCTCCGAGACGAGGCCGATCGCGGCCGCACCGTGATCGCAGGCGAGTGCCGCCTCCGCGACAGACGCGATGCAGCAGACCTTGAAGTGCGTCATCCGACGCTAGGCCTGCCCGCGCTCGAGCGCGACGGTGCGGTCCGCGAGCGCGGGGCCCACGTAGCAGTGCATCCCGACCGGGGTGAGCCCCGCGCGCCGGAAGTGCCGCCGATACTGCTCGGCGCTGCGGTGGTGCCACGCCCCGAGGTCCCCCTCGATCGCATCCTCGGTGGCATAGGCCTCGAGGTAGGTCACCCCGCTGAGGCGATCGGCGATGGCGCGGAGGCCGCTGACGAGCTCGCCCTCGGGCACGTATTGCAGCACGTCGCAGACGACGATCAGATCATAGGCCGCCGCGAGGCGCACCGCACCGAGCGCGCCGAAGGTGCCGTGCCGGATACCGCGCCGGCGGCCGAAGCGGTGGACCGCGTACTCGCTCGACTCGACGCCGGTGTAGCGCACCGCAGGCCGGAGCCGACGCAGGTGTGCCCGCCACGCCCCTTCCCCGCACCCGACATCGAGGACCGTCCGGATCGGCCGCTCGAGGAGCGACTCAGCGATCCCCACCACGAGGCGCACTTTCCGCGCCACCGCCTCGGGGGTGATCACCCGCTGGGCGGGGTCGTGGTACCAGCGACGGAAGTACGCCTCGTCGTAGACCTTGGGAGCCGTCATAGCGGGCAATCTATATTCCACGGCGATGTCTCACTCCCCGGATGTCATCATCGTCGGTGGTGGTCTTGCCGGCCTCGCCGCGGCTCGCACGCTCACCGCGCACGGCGTCTCGGTCCTCGTCCTCGACGGGGCGGCGACGGTCGGCGGCCGCGTCGCGACCGACCTCGTCGACGGCTTCCGCATCGACCGCGGATTCCAGGTGCTCCTCGACTCGTACCCCGAGGCCCAGGCCGCCCTCGACCTCGCGGCGCTCGACCTGCGCCCATTCGCATCGGGCGCGCTCGTGCGGCGAGACACGGGATTCGGACGCGTCGGGGATCCGTGGCGCGACCCGCTCGCCGCATTCACCACGATGCGGAGCGGCGCATTCTCCCCACTCGACGCCGTGCGGATGCTCCGACTGCGCGGTCGCGCCCTGCGCGCGGCTGACGGCCGCGGTGTCGGTCGTTCGACGGGTTCGACGATGGATCGCCTCCGCGCCGATGGCTTCTCGCCGGCGGCCATCGATCGCTTCTTCCGCCCCTTCTTCGGTGGCGTCTTCCTCGATCGCGCGCTCACCTCGCCCGCCGACTGGTTCGACTTCCTCTTCGGGATGTTCGCGACGGGGCGCGCGACGCTCCCGGCTGCGGGGATGGGCGCGCTTCCCGCACAGCTCGCCGCCGGCCTCCCGGCCGGCACCATCCGTACTGGTGCCGCCGTCGAGCGCCTCACCGCGACGGGCGTCGCGCTGGCCCGCGGCGAGACGATCGACGCGCGGGCGGTCATCATCGCCACCGACGCGATGGCGCACGCCGCGCTGCTCGGTCGTCCGACGACCGACGTGGCGTGGTCGGGCTGCGCGACGCTGAGCTTCGACGCCCCGGAGGCACCGCTCAACGCGCCCCTCCTCGCGCTCGCGGGACCGCAGGAACGTGGCCCGATCCATCACTGCTGTGTGCCGAGCCTGATCGCGCCGAGCTACGCTCCGGCGGGTCGCCATCTCGTGTCGGCCACGGTGGTCGGGCCAGTGACCCCAGACGATGCCGCGCTCGAACGCGCCGCACGTACGCAGCTCGGCGAGTGGTTCGGCGGCACCACGGTCGCGGGCTGGCGCCTCCTCCGGGTGAGCCGCGTCCCCTACTCGCTCGTGCGCGCGGTGCGGGACGAGGCGACGGCGGCCTCGCTCGTGCGCGTCGCCCCCGGGCGCTACGCGGCGGGGGACCACCTCGAGACCCCGAGCATCAATGGTGCGCTTCGGAGTGGTCGACGCGCCGCCGAGGCGCTGCTCGCCGACTGGGGGGTCGCCCGACGCGACGTGCGCGCTACACGGCGTACATGAAGCCGCACCCGGCCGCCTGCGCACGGCACGTGGCGAAGATGCCGGAGGGCATCACCGTCACACCGGGGATCAGGTTGTCATAGACGAGCTTCCGCGCGTCCTGCCGCGGGATCGACTTCGCCTGCGCGATCTGCCCCGCGAAGTTCCCGAGCGCGAGATCGCACCCGAGGACGATCACGCCCCGCTTGATGAGCGTGTCGAGCGCGCCGTCGGGCCACGCGGCGGTGTGCGGCGCACCGGACGGGATGTTGATGAACGGATTCCGCTTCGCCTTCTCGCCGGAGACGGGATCCTTCATCCCGGTCCGCTCCCCGAGCCAACCGTCCGCCCAGGTCGCGTCCCCCATTATCATCGGCACGGCCTTGTGCCGGATGATGAGCACGGCCGTGAGGTCGGCGTCGGTGAGGCCGTGGACCGTCGCGTATCCGGCGAGGAACGACCGCACCTGATGGAGGCAGACCCCGTTGCTGACCTCCGGGGCATCGAAGGCGATGCGATACCGCCCGGTGACGCGCGCCACCCACGACATATCCCACGAGCCCTGCACGGGGAGCTCGGCCTCCATCGCGTCAGCGGCGGCGGGCACCATCGCGCCGGCGGCGAGGAGGGAGGCACTGCGAAGGAAGTCACGGCGCTCTGACATATGGATTCCGAGGACGGGGTGGTGAACGGAATGTGCGGCGCGCCGGGCACCTTGCGCCACCAGACCTCGCCAGCGCCGTAGCACTGAGGCGCCGGTGGCGCCGCGGACGCCTAGCTTTCCCCTCACCCGTGACCCGCATCGCCGACGCCCTCCGCCACGCCCCGCGGCTCCCGGTCGACGCCGTCGTCGCCGAGGTGCGTACCGCGGTGGCCGTGCGGGGCACCGCGGTGCTCGTCGCGCCGCCGGGCGCCGGCAAGACGACGCGCGTCCCGCTCGCCCTCCTCGAGGCGCCGTGGGTCGGTTCAGGGCGCCTCCTCGTGCTCGAGCCGCGCCGGCTCGCCGCCCGCGCCGCCGCCACCCAGCTCGCTCGGCTCCTCGGCGAGGCTCCCGGCGAGACGGTCGGCTATCGCGTGCGGCACGACACCCGCGTCGGCCCACGCACGCGCATCGAGGTGGTGACCGAGGGGATTCTCACGCGGATGCTGCAGGACGATCCGACCCTCGAGGGGATCGCCGGGGTCTGTTTCGATGAGTTCCACGAGCGGCACCTCACGACCGACCTCGGCCTCGCGCTCGCCCTCGAGACGCGGGCGCTCGTGCGACCCGACCTCCGCCTCCTCGTGATGTCGGCGACACTCGAGCCGACCCCGGTCGCCGCGCTCCTCGGCGACGCGCTGCGCGGCGAGGCGCCGGTGATCGTCAGCGAGGGGCGCGCCTTCCCCGTCGAGGTGCGATGGCGCGGCGAGGGCGCCGACCGCCCGCTCGCCGCACGCGTGGCGCGCGCCGTGCGCGAGGCATTGCCGCTGACCGACGGCGACCTCCTCGTCTTCCTCCCAGGGATCGCCGAGCTGGAACGCGCGCGCCAAGCGCTCGACGAGGCCACGCTGACGTCGGACCTCGAGGTGCTCCTGCTGCACGGCGGACTGACGCTCGAGGAGCAGGACCGGGTGCTGCGCCGCGAGGGAACGAGGCGGCGCGTCGTGCTCTCCACCGCGATCGCGGAGTCCTCGGTGACGCTCGCCGATGTCCGCGTGGTGATCGACGCCGGTCTGGCGCGGGTCCCGCGGCACGACCCTCGCAGCGGGATGACGCGCCTCGCGACGGTGCGGGTCTCGCAGGCGGCAGCCGAGCAGCGGCGTGGCCGCGCGGGCCGCGTCGCGCCGGGGTGGTGCCTCCGGCTCTGGGACGAGGGGACCCACGCTGCTCTGCCTCGGCGAGCCACGCCCGAGGTGCTGGAGGCCGACCTGACCGCACTCGCGCTCGACCTCGCCTGCGCGGGGATCGACGATCCCGCCGCGCTCCGCTGGCTCGATGCGCCTCCCGCGGGCGCCTTCGCGCAGGGACTCACCCTGCTGCACGCCCTCGGTGCGCTCGTCGCCACCGGTCGCGTGACTGCACACGGCCGCGCGATGGCCGCGCTGGGCCTCGCCCCACGGCTCGCACATCTGGTGCTCCGCGGTGCGGAGATGGGCGCAGCCACACTCGCCTGCGAAGTCGCGGCACTGCTGGCGGAACGCGACCTGTTCCGACGCGAGGCGGCGGCGCTCGACGTCGATCTTCGGAGCCGTGTCGAGGCCCTGCGGGCGCGGGTGGCAGGACCGGACGTGGACCGCGGCCGACTTCAGCGGGTGCGGCAGGAGGCCCGCCTCCTCGGTCGGATGCTGCCCACAGG
>JBMTAR010000086.1:0-8387 GCA_049428925.1 Gemmatimonadaceae bacterium | reverse complement strand
CGCAGCTGCACCCCACGGAGCGCGCCCTCCTCCGGAAAGCGCGGCAGCAGCGTGTCGACCGCCGACAGGACGGAATCCTCCTGCATCGTGAGCGAGAAGACGCGCTCAAGCCCGAGGACCCCCTGCACCACCGCGCCGGCGGCGATCGCCTCGCGATACGCGGCGATGGCCTCACGTGCCCGATTGCCGTTCTCCGCATCGAGCCCACGGCTCAGCGCCGCGGCGCCGGCGGGGACTGCGACCTGCGCCGAGAGCGTGCTCGCAAGGAGGAGGCCGAGAGCGGCGCGCCGCCCCACCGACCACGCGGCGGCGCGCGAGCGGGCGACCCACCAGCGGGACATCTCCCATCGCCGCACGGCACCGTGACGCACGACACCCCGCCTCACCGCACCGTGCCTCACGGGACCTTCCCAGCGTTCAAGGCACGGAAGTAGTCGAGCACGAGCCGACGTTCCTCGGCGCTCAGTCCGCGCAGCTCCTCCCAGGTCGGCAGCTGGTAGCGCTCCGCCGCCGCGCCGCGCTGAGGTCCATCGGCGGGGGTGAAGCGGGCCGTGCCGCGCGCGGCGCGAGACTCCCGACGCTGCGCCTCGTCCTGCTGGTCCTGTTCCAGCGCACGCCCCGCATCGAGCATCCGCCGGAAGAGCCGCTCCTGCCGGGCCTGCGTGGCCGGATCGGCGATCCCCTGATCGAGGGCCTGCGCGAGGACCCGCGCCTCGCGCGCCATCTCCTGCGCGCGCCCGGTGGGATCGGCGTCCGCGACCTGATCGAGCGCGCGCGCGACCTCCCGCTGCGAGCGGGCGAGTTCGCGCGCCCGCTCCCGCGCCGCGGCATCCACCCCCTGCGACCCGCGCGCCTGCGCGCCACCGAGGAGGCTCTGCATCTGGCCGTTCAGCTGACCCTGCTGCTGCGCGAGCTGCTGGAGCTGCTCCAGCATCTCCGGGACGCCAGACGCCGACTGCGCCGACTGCGCGCGATCGCGATCCCGCGTGAGCTGCGCCGCCGCCTGACGGAGTGCGTCGGCGGCCTCCTGCATCGACTGCGCGGACTGCCCCGACGCCGACTGCGCCGCCTCACGCGTGGCCTCGCTCACCTGTTGTTGCGCCTGCTGCACCATCTGTTCGCTCCGCGCGGAGAGGAGGGCACTCTGCCTCCCCTGCTCGGCGAGTCGGCGTTGCGCGGTCTGCATCCCCTGCTGCAGCGCCGACTGCCGATCGCGAAGCGAGGGATCCGACGGATTCTGCTGGGCGTCGCGGGCGAGTGCGTCCTGCTCCTGCGCGAGCTGCATCATCTCCTGCACCGAGCGGTCGAGCGCCTGTGTGAGCTCGCCCTTCCACTCCGCGACCTGACCGGCGCGGGCCTGCTGCATCGCCGCCGCCGCCTCGGCCATCGCCTGCGCGGCCTGCGCCGCCGCGTCCTGCGCATCGCGCTGCGCGGAATCCCGCGACGCGGGCCGTGCCCCCGCCGCCGCCTCGCGCGCCTGCCGCATCGCCTCCTGCAACGCCGACTCCGACCGACGCGCCTCCGCCGCCGCGCGTTCCGTCTGCGAGGCGCCGGTGCGCGCCCGCGACTGCGCGAGCCGCTCCTGCAACGACGCCATCGTCTCCGCGAGCTCCCGGGACTGCCGCGCGAGCGCCTCGGCATCACGCGCCTCCGGTGGGCGCCGGCGCGCACTGTCGGCGAAGGCACGCTGCGCCTGCGCAAGCTCCCGCGCCTGGTCGGCCGTTGTCTTCATCGCCCCTTCGAGCGCGGCGCGCCGAAGCATCTCGGCACTCTTCTCGAGCGCCTCCCGCATCCGCTGCTGCTGCGCGGCGAGATCCGCGAGCGACTGCCGCGTGCGCTCCGCGTTCAGGTCGTTCGCCGACTGCTCCACACGCCGGAGGGCCTCCGCGAGCTCGGGGGTCATCGCCTCGCGCAGGAGCCGCTGCGCGTCCTGCAGCTGCCGGGCCAGCGACGTGTCGAGCGCCCCCGCCTCGCGGAGACGGTCCTCCATCTCGCGGGCGGTCTCCTCGAGTCCGCTCACCCGCTCCTGCATCGCCCGCTGCTGAGCCGCGATCTCGCGCGCCCGCTCCGCGCCGTCGTACCGCATCGGGGTCGCCGCGTGCGCGGCGGGCGGGGTCGCCCCCTGACGCCCCGGTGGTGCCTCCGACGGCGACGCGGGGCGATCCGACCGGGTGCGCGCCTCCGTCGCCGTCCGTTCGGCGAGCTGCGCCTGCGCCTGCGCCGCCGCACGCGCCGCTGCGGCAGCGGCATCGCCCACATCGCGCGCCGCCGCACGCTCCTCGGCCGCCGTCGGGATGCGGAGCAGCAACGGCGCGCTCACGGTCTCCGGGCGACCGGGGACCGCATCCCGCGCGACCGCCTCAAACCGCACCGCCGACCCCGGCGCGAGCTCGAGGTCGGCCAGTGCCTGCACCGCACCGCCGACCCACTCCGATTCCCGCGCGTCGCTCAACTTGTATTCCGTGACCTCCGTGGAATCCCCGCGCGGTGAGAGCACCGTGCGGCGCAACCAGACTCCACGCAGCTGCTGGTCGTCCTGAGCGACGATCTCGATCCCGACACGATCCTCAGGGCCGACCTTCATCTCTCCCGTGGGCTCGACGATCTCCACCCGCGGGGCGGCATCGGCCACCACCTCGATCTCCAGTGGTGTCGGCACATCCTCGATCGGCCCTGCAGCACCCCGCGCTTCCCAGCGCCACGCCTCGAGCCCAGCCGGCCGGAACGCGCCGGTGAACGCGACGCCTCGCACCGCGAGCGGTACCCGCGTACCAGCCGCGGCGACGAGCTGCACCGACGCGAGCGGCTCCGATGCCTGCCCCTCGAGTCGGAGCTGCGTCCCCTCAGGGACGGAGATCGGTGCGTCGATGGCGAGCCGCTCGGCGGCGCGCCCGAGATACGCGGGATAGATCGCCTGGACGACCACGTCGCCGAGGAAGGGACGGTCGGCGACGCGTGTGCGGAGCGTGTCCGTCGTCGCGCGTCCGTCGGTCGCGAGCAGGACCAGGTCCGCGTCGATCGGTCCCAGCCGCACCGCGGCGCTCCCCGCAGTCACAACGACCGAGGAATCGCGCCACGCACCGCCGGTCTGCCGCCAGCGCAGGCGGATCGTGCGGCGCCCTGGTGCGGCGACCTGGACGTCGAGCGTCCCGCCCCGGACGACACGGGAAGCGATGCCCTCGATGGTGAGCGGCACGACCAGCGTGCCGCGCCAGGCGCGCACCGGATGCTGGAGCGCCAGCCAGCCGTCGGCCGTCGTCTCAGACGTCAGTGCGGCGAGACCGAGCATTCCGAGCAGCACCACGACGCCCGCCGCGCTGCGTCGCCAGACCGCTCGTCGATGCCGGGGCGCCGGTGCATCGGCCACGGCGCGCAGCCCCGCCGCGAGTCGCGCGTCGGTGTGCGCGACGAGCGCACCGCCGAGCGGGGCGACTTCGAGAAATCCTTCGAGCGCGCCACGCCGCTGTCCCTGCTCCGCCTCAATCGCCGTCGCGACCTGCGCGGCGGCCGAGGCCGAGCCCAGCCGACGTCGCAGGACGCGCCACCCGCCGAAGCTCGCCGCCGCCGCGACCCCCCAGACGACGAAGGGCCAGAGCGGGGCGGCCGAGAGCCAGCGGCCGTCCGCGAGCCCGAGCGCGCCAACGGTGAGCACGGTGACACCCACGGCCGCCGGCCACGCGAGCATCGTCGCGGCAGCGAGCCGCCGGAGCCGCGCCGATTCCGCCGCGACGAGGGCGACGACCTTCACCGCCCCACCCCGCTCGTCACGGCGTAAACGAAGAGATTCACGCCCATCCGCAGCGCCGCCTCGTGCGCCTCAGGCGGATCGTCGGCATAGGTGCCGACATCCTCCCAGCCATTTCCGAGATCGGCCTCGTGCGAGTAGTACACGGCGAGCCGGTCGCCGATGAAGAGGCCATATCCGCGCGCCGGCTGCCCGTCGTGCTCGTGAATCTTCGGGATGCCCTCCGGGAACGCATAGACGATCCGGTAGATCGGATGCGAGAGCGGGACGTCCACGAGCGGGCGATCGGGAAAGACCTTCGCGAGCTCCCGACGGAAGGCCGCATCGAGCCCATAGTTGTCGTCGGCGTGGAGGAATCCTCCCCGCAGCAGGTACTCACGGAGCCGAACGACCTCGGCGTCGCTCAGCGTCAGGTTCCCGTGCCCCGTGAGATGCAGGAACGGGACATCGAAGAGGCGGTCGTCGAGGAGCGTGACGCGGACCTCCCGCGGTTCGATGGCGAGCGCGGTGCGTTCGCGGATCGCGCGGATGAGGTTTGGCAGGCTCGAGGGGTTCGCATACCAGTCATCGCCGTCGTACTGAAGGCGCGCCACGGCGAGGCGCGGCACCGCACCGGAGCCGATCGGTCGCGCAGCCGCGGCGAGCGCGACGAGGAGCGCGAGGGCCGCGACCACGACGAGGCGACGACGGGCGACGCGCGGTCCGGCAACGCGCACGCGTGGGGCGATCCAGCCCGAGGCACTCATTCGTGCGCGATCCGGTAGGCGAGGTTCCGCGGCGCGTGCATCTCGTCCATCAGTACGCGTTGCACCTCGCGGGCGCTCAGTCCCTCAGCTCGACAGGCCGCGGCGTGCGCTCGGAGGGTCGCCTCGTCGGCCGTTGGCGCCGGTGCGCCCGCCCCGATGACCAACACCACCTCACCCCGGGGCGGCTCGGCGGCCATCGACGCCGCGAGTGAGGCGACCGTGCCGCGGTGAAAGGTCTCGAACTGTTTGGTCAGCTCCCGCGCGACGACCGCCGGTCGGTCGGCCGCGCCCGCCGCTGCGAGCTCCGCGAGGGTCTCCGCCACACGGTTCGCGGCCTCGTATACCACGCCCACGTGCGGGAGGGCCGCGAGCGACGCGAGCGCCTCCTGCCGTTCGCGTCCCTTCCGCGGGAGGAACCCGAAGAAGGTGAAGCGGTCCGCGGGGAGCCCAGTGCCAACCAGGGCGGCGAGAAGCGCCGATGGCCCAGGCACCGGCGAGACGGGGAGGCCCGCCTCGACGACCGCCGCGACAAGCCGGGCGCCGGGATCGGAGAGGAGCGGCGTCCCCGCGTCGCTGACGAGCGCGAGCGATTCGCCGGCGTACAGGCGCGCGACGAGGCCGGGCGTGCGCTCGGCCTCGTTGTGCTCGTGATAGCTCACGAGCGGCGTCGGGATGTCGAAGCGATCGGTGAGATGCCGGGTGTGCCGCGTGTCCTCCGCGAGGATCGCCGCGACGGACCGCAGCACCTCGACGGCCCGCGGGCTCAGGTCGCCGAGGTGCCCGATCGGGGTGCTGACGACGAACAGGGTGCCGGGCACCCTCTCGCCGCCCGCACTCACGTCAAGTGCGAATCGAACTTGGCCGCGAGCGCGGGCTTCGGCACCGCCCCGATGACCTGATCCACGAGCTTGCCGTCCTTGAAGAACAGCAGCGTCGGGATCGAGCGCACCTGGAAGCGCGCCGCGGTCCGCTGGTTCGCGTCGACGTCGAGTTTCGTCACCTTCACGCGCCCGTCGTACTCGCCCGCGAGCTGATCGAGAATCGGCGCGATCATCCGGCACGGCCCGCACCAGGTCGCCCAGAAATCCACCACCGTCACGCCGGCCTGCTGCTCCACCTCGGCCGCGAAGTTGTCGTCCGTCACCACCACCGGCTTGCTCATCGCCCTGCTCCTCTGGTGCGGCGCCCGGTGTCGGGGTCCGGCGCGCCTCGCTAATGTTCCGACGTCCCCTGCGTCCCGCCCGTCTCCCAGGGTCCGTCCGCCTGATGAACGCTCCTGCTCCTGCTCCTGCTGCTGCTCCCCGCCGCGGCACCCGCCTCGCCCACATCGGCGTGGCCGTGGCGTCGCTCGAGGCGATCCTCCCCTTCTACCGAGAGGTCCTCGGGATGCCCGAGGTCCCGCTCGACGATGCCGACGGCGCCCGCATCGCGGGGCTGCAGGCGGGTGACGCGCTGGTGGAACTCCTCGAGCCGAAGGTCGCTGACTCGCCGATCGGGAAGTTCATCGACAAACGGGGCCCCGGCATCCACCACCTCTGCTTCGCGGTCGACGACCTCGAGGGTACCCTCGAACGCTGCCGGGCCGCGGGGATCCGCCTCATCGACGAGCGTCCACGGATGGGCGCCGAAGGGAAGCGGATCGCCTTCCTGCACCCCGCCTCGACGGCCGGTGTGCTGGTCGAACTCACGGAATATTAATGGGTGCAGAGGGCCACGACCGCCGTCAGGTCGAACGTCTCGACGAACCAGCGTTTGGAGCGCGCGTTCTGGACCGTGGCGAACGTCGTCGTGGCCGACCGCTCGCCCTGGCGGAGGGCCACGCGGAAGAGCTGCCGCCCTCCCTCACCGAGGGCGGGGCCGGTGAGCTCGACCGCATCGTGCTGCAGGTGGCAGAAGACGATGAACGCCCGACGCTCCATCTCCGGACGCGAGGCGCGGTCAGCGAGCGGGGCCTGCGCCGTGCCCCAGACGGCGGCGAGCCCGTCGACATCCTTCGCGTCGGCCGCCGCCACATAGCGGCGCACCGCCTCCTCCGGGGTCGCCGCCCCGGTCCCGGCGCCGCCCGCCGAGAAACACCCGGTGAGCAGACCGCCGAGCACCGCCACCAGCACCATCGGATCCGATCGTCGCACGTGCAGCGCTCCACCCTGAAGAAGGTCGACGCAAGATGAGCCGGCAGCGCCTCTACATCAACATCGACCACGTCGCGACGGTCCGGCAGGCCCGGCGGGTCGCCTATCCCGATCCGGTCGCCGCGGCGCAGCGCTGCGAGGCGGCCGGCGCCGACGGCATCACGGCCCACCTGCGCGAGGATCGTCGGCACATGCAGGACGCTGACATCGAAGCGCTCACCTCGGTGCTCCGGACGCCGTTCAATCTCGAGATCGCCAACACCCCGGAGATGATCGCGCTCGCCTGCCGGTTGCGGCCGCACCAGGTGACGCTCGTCCCGGAGCGACGCGAGGAGGTCACCACCGAAGGCGGTCTCGACCTCGGGCGCGACCCTGAGGGACTCCGACGCTCCATCGGCTCGCTGCACGACGCCGGGATCCGCTCCGCGCTCTTCATCGACCCCGACCCGCGACAGATCGACCGGGCGCAGGCGCTCGGCGTCGCCGCCATCGAGCTGCATACTGGGACCTACTGCCACAACCCCGCCGCCACCGACGCGCTCCGCGCGCTCCAGACGGCGGCGGTCGATGGCGCGGCGCGTGGGCTCGCCATCCACGCCGGACACGGCCTGACCCTCGCCAACGTCGGTCCCGTCGCCGCGATCCCCGCCTGCGAAGAGCTCAACATCGGCCACGCGATCATCGCGGACGCGCTGTTCCACGGGCTCCCCGAAGCGGTGCGGCGGATGCGGACCGTGATGGACGCGGCCCGTTCAGGGCTCCCGTCCTGACCGCGCACACGCCGATGCCAACCCCCACCCACCCGCACGCGACGATCGGGCCGCCCACCGACGAGGGGGTGCGCTGGATCGTGGACCGCCTCGAGACCCTCGTGAGCGTTGTCACCGTCGCCGCCCGGTCCGCCGCTCCCATCACCGCGCTCGCGCCGCACCGTGTCGCGATTGCCGAGCTGCGCGGGGTCGCTCGCATCGACGCGGCCCCGCCGCTTGGCGCCGTCATTGATGTGGTGGGCCGTCTCGCGGGCGCGACACCGGCCACCGCCCCCCCGGCCGCGCTCGTCCAGCCGACCCTCGAGCGCGCCGGCCGTGCACTGCTGGCGGGGGGGGCGGCGCTCGGTGCGGGGCTCGCGCCCGCGACGGATGGCGCGACGGTGCGTGCGCTCGCGGCGCTCGTCCGTGCCGCCCGGCCGGCGGTGACCGCGTCTCCATCCACGTTGCCTATCGCCACCCTGGTGGGGAACGGCGCCACATCCGCGCCGCGCCCCGCAGCGATCACGCGATTCCGGGCGGAGGCCGTCGGAACAGCGGAGCGCCTGCGTGCCGCGCTCGCCCGCGTGCGGTCGGCCCGCGACCCGATCACATCCGACGAGGCGCTCGGAGAGGCGATGCGCTTCGCCGAGCATCTCGCATCACACGCGGCGGAGTACGGCCTCTCCGCAGTGACAGACTGCCTGGACACCGCGCGACGAGGACTTCCCGCCCTCGACCCGCGCTCCCTCTGGGTGCTCGATGAGGCCGGGGTGGAACTCGCCGAGCCCGTGACGCCCGTGGAGGGTCTCCTGCCGCGCTTCCATGCGCTGCGCGCTCGGCTCGACGGTGTGCAGCCGCCACCGTCGGCGGCCGTGGGCTCCCCCCCTCACGAGCGACACGCCGTATCGATGCCGTCCATGACGGCCGCCGTAGCGGCCTCGCCGCTGCGCCGTGCCGAGGCGTCCGATACGCGTGGCGCTACGCCGTCCACGCCGTCCACGCCGTCCACGTCACC
>JBMTAR010000085.1:0-8527 GCA_049428925.1 Gemmatimonadaceae bacterium | reverse complement strand
GTGATCGGCGCCGGCGCCGTGGGGTGCGAGTTCGCCGACGTCTTCAACGCCTTCGGCTCGAAGGTCACGATCCTCGAGGTGATGCCGCGGATCCTCCCGGTCGAGGACGAGGACTGCTCCGTCGAGCTCGCGAAAGCGTTCAAGAAGCGCGGCATCGAGATCGTCACGGGCGCGAAGCTCGGGACGGCGAAGAAGGGCAAGGGCGGGGTGACCATCCCCGTCGAGGCGGGTGGCGAGAAGAAGGAGATGACCTTCGACCTCGTGCTCGTCGCCGCGGGACGCGCGCCGAACGTCGAGGCGATCGGCGCCAAGGAGGCCGGCGTCCAGTTCACGGAGCGCGGCTTCATCAAGATCACCGACCGGTTCGAGACCACCGCGAAGGGCATCTACGCGATCGGCGACGTCGCCGGCCCGCCGATGCTCGCGCACAAGGGCTCGCGCGAGGGGCACGTCGTCGCCGACATCCTCGCCGGCCACGCGCACCATCCGGTGAACTACGGCAACATCCCGAACGCGACCTACTGCCACCCCGAGGTCGCGAGCATCGGCCTTACCGAGGCGCAGTGCAAGGAGAAGGGCCTCGCGTACAAGGTCGGCAAGTTCCCCTTCTCAGCGAACGGTCGCGCGCGCACCAGCGGTGAGACCGAAGGGTTCGTGAAGGTGATCCGCGACGAGAAGTACGGCGAGATCCTCGGCGCGCACATCATCGGCGCGCACGCCACCGAGATGATCCACGAGTTCGCCGTGGCCCGCGAGAACGAGTACACCGTGGAGGAGATCGACCTCGCCATCCACGCGCACCCGACCCTCAGCGAGGCGATCGCCGAGGCGGTGCTCGACTCGATGGGGAAGATGCTGCACGCGTGAGGCGTGCCGCTCCGTCGATGCCGCACCCCCTGACGACCGACCCGCGGGCCGCCCGCTCGTGAGCGAGCTGCTCGTCCTCGACCTGGGCCTCCGCGACTACGCGGAGGCCTTGTCGTTCCAGCGCGACCTCGCGGCCGCGCGCCTCGCGGGTCGCGTCGGGCACGACGTCCTCGTGCTCGTCGAGCACCCCCCGGTGATCACCCTGGGGCGCTCGTCGAAGGCGGCGCATCTCCTCGCCTCCCCGGAGGCGCTCGCCGCGCGCGGGGTGGCGCTGTACGAGGTGGAGCGCGGCGGTGACGTGACCTTCCACGGCCCCGGGCAGCTCGTGGGGTATCCCATCATCGACCTCACGGGGCACAAGCAGGACCTCCACTGGTACCTGCGGCAGGTGGAGGAGGTGCTCATCCAGGCCGTCGGGACGGTCGGCCTGCACGCGGAGCGCAACCCCGGGAAGACGGGGGTGTGGACGGGGGGGCGGAAGCTCGCGAGCATCGGGGTGCACGCACGGCAGTGGGTCACGTGGCACGGCTTCGCGCTGAACGTGACGACTGATCTCCACTACTTCGACCTGATGGTCCCGTGCGGCATCGCCGACGTGGAGATGACGTCCGTGGCGGCCGAGCGTCCCGACGCGGCACCCGACGCACTCACCGCCACCACCCGGACCGCCGTCATCGACGCCTTCGGGTCCCTGTTCTCGCGGACCCCACGCCGCGTCGCGCAGATCGACCTCTGAGCTGAGACGCCGCGCGGCGATCCGGATCGTCACCCCGCATCGTCACCGCCGGTGCATCCACGCGGACGGGGACACCCACCCGCTACCGGCTCGCTCGCCGGTACGCCTCAATCAGCCGGGTGATCGCGACGCGCAGGTCGCGACCCGCAGCCTCGAACGCGACCTCGAACCCCTCCAGGTCGTGCAGATAGACCCGCCGAGCGAGCAGCGCCGCGTTGTCGAGGGCCACCCGCTGCGCATACCGCGGAGGGATCGTCGCGAACGTCGGGGCGATCGAGTCCACGAGCCGCTGACGCGCCGTGGCGTAGACCCGCTCGCGCGCCGTCAGCCGCGCCGCGCGCGCCGACGGACCCGGATGCGCGGCGAACGCGGAGTCGAGCGCCCCGGCGAGGGTGCGCCAGAAGTCCGCGAGCCGGCGCTCATCGGCCCATCGCGCCGCAGCACGCGCCGCCCGGACCGTGTCCCCGCGCGAGCGGAAGAACCGCTCCGCCCCCCGTGCCCCCACGAAGTTCGCGAAGGATTCGTTGAAGACGGCGCCGTCGGCAGCGTAGTACCGGTTGTGCGTGAGCTCGTGAATCACCGTGTTCACGAGGTCGACCGAATCGGCGGCGAGTGTCGTCGAGAGCAGCGGATCGTCGAACCACCCCAGCGTGCTGAAGGCGGGTGAGGGGCGGAGATAGGCGTCGAGGCCCGCGTCGGCGAGCGCATCCGCCGCCGCCCGCGCGTCCGCAACGTCGAAGAACCCCTTGTACGGGACCCGCCCGACGATCGGGAACCACCAGGTGACCGGCGCGAGGGTGTCCCGCTCCGCCCCGGAGAGGACGAGGACCAGGGTGTCGCGGCCGAGGTCGGTGTACGTCGTGAACGCACCGCCGGACGGAAGCCCGAGGGAGTCCTCGGCGAACGCGCGTGCCTCCAACACGAGGCGGAGCTTCGCACGGGTCGGCGCAGGGACCGCGGAATCCGTGACCAACGTCTCGATCGGCCGCCGGGCGAGCAGGATCCGCCCCTCCTCCCACCCCGCCCGGGCGAGATACCGCCCCGTCGGCGTGAACCCGAGGAACCCACCCGCGAGCACCGACAGCCCGAGCGTCACGCGGACCACCGCCCGCCCGGCCGCCTGTGCCCAGCCTCGAACCGTCCGCATAGCGCCCTCGTAGATGCCTGATGCCTAGTGCCTGCAACCTGGCGCCCGAGGCCTCATCCCCGACCCCAGATGCCTGACTCGCGCCCCAAAGATACCAACTATAGAGCGCCCCTATCGCCCACCCCCCCGGATTCCGCTATCCTTCTGGGCCCATGTCCTTCGTCCACCTCCACTGTCACTCCGAGTACTCCCTCCTCGACGGGGCGAACCGGATCGACGACCTGATCGCCCGGGCGAAGGAGTTCGAACAGCCTGCCTTGGCCATCACGGACCACGGCAACCTCCACGCCGCGTGGGAGTTCCAGGAGAAGGCCCGGAAAGCGGGGGTGAAGCCGATCATCGGGATGGAGGCCTACGTCGCCCCCGGTGACCGGCGGGTGAAGACCCGGGCCCAGGCCGGCGAGAAGAACTACTTCCACCTCGTCCTCCTCGCCCGGGACCTCGCAGGCTACCGGAACCTCGTCAAACTCTCCTCCCTCGCCTACACCGAGGGGTTCTACGGGAAGCCGCGGGTCGACCGCGAGCTCCTCGCCGCCCACCACGAGGGGCTCATCGTCTCGAGCGCCTGCATGGCAGGGGAGGTCGCGCAGCATCTCCTCGAGGACCGGTACGACGAGGCGCGCGCCACCGCCGCCTGGTACGCGGAGCTCTTCCAGGGCCGCTACTACCTCGAGGTCCAGGCCCACGAGGCCGGGGAGCAGCGCCGCCTCAACGACCTCGTCTTCCGACTGGGAAAGGACCTTGGCCTCCCCGTGGTCGCGACGAACGACGCGCACTTCCTCAAGGCCGACGACCACGACGCGCACGACGTCCTCCTCTGCATCGGTCTCAAGAAGGACCGGCTCGACGCCGACCGGCTCCGCTACGACCGCGGGCTCTACTTCAAGAGCGCCCCCGAGATGGCGGCGGTCTTCCCTGACCGCCCTGACGTCCTCGAGCACACCTGCGCGATCGCCGACGCCGTCGACGTGCAGTTCGAGAAGAAGTACTACGTGCCGGCCTTCCCGCTCCCCAAGGGCGTGAAGAGCGAGAACGACCTCCTCGTCCGCATCGCGACCGAGGGCGCCGGCGCGCGCTACGGCACCCCGCTCCCGACCGATGTGAAGGAGCGGCTCGACTATGAGCTCGGTGTGATCACGAAGACGGGCTACGCAGGCTACTTCCTCATCACCGCCGACTTCATCAAGGCGGCGCGCGACCGCGGGATTCCCGTGGGACCGGGCCGCGGCTCCGCCGCCGGCTCGCTCGTCGCGTACGCCACCGGCATCACGAACGTCTGCCCGCTGAAGTTCGACCTCCTCTTCGAGCGCTTCCTCAATCCGGAGCGCGTCTCGATGCCCGACATCGACGTCGACTTCTGCGAAGAGCGCCGCGGCGAGGTCATCGAGTACGTCCGCGAGAAATACGGCCGCGAGTCGGTCGGCCAGATCATCACCTTCGGAACGCTCAAGTCACGTGCCTGCATCAAGGACGTGGGCCGGGTCCTCGGCTTCACGCCCGCCGAGACCGACGCGATCGCGAAGCTGATCCCGAATCAGCCGAATTTCTCGCTCACCGTCGCCGAGGCGATCGAGAAGGTCCCCGAGGTCCGGAAGCTCTACGAGCAGGACGAGCGGCACGCCCAGCTCTTCGACTTCGCCATCGCGCTCGAAGGGCTCTCGCGCCACGCGGGCGTGCATGCCGCGGGGATCGTGATCGCACCGGGCCCGCTCGATGACTACGTCCCCGTCTGCACGGCGGAGTCGAAGGGGAGTGGGGGCGGGGGTGACGAGCGTGTCGTCGTCACGCAATACGACATGGTCGCGCTCGAGAAGGCCGGGATGCTCAAGATGGACTTCCTCGGCCTCACGACGCTGACCATCCTCACCGACGCGCTGCGCGCCATCCACGAGCGCCGCGGCGTGGCGATCGACCTCGACGCCCTCCCGCTCGACGACGAGGCGACCTACCGGATGCTCCGCGCCGGCCGCACCGCCGGCGTCTTCCAGTTCGAATCCCCGCTCGCGACCGACATGGTGCGCGCGATGCGCGCCGACCGCTTCGACGACCTCGTCGCGTCCAACGCGCTGATGCGTCCCGGCCCGCTCGACGCCGGGATGCACAAGGTCTACCAGCGCCGCAAGAAGGGGGAGGAGCCGGTCTCGTATCAGCTCCCCGAGCTCGAGGAGATCCTCGCCCCGACCTACGGCGTCATCACCTACCAGGAACAGGTGATGCGCATCGCGCAGCGCCTCGCGGGGATTTCCCTCGCCGAGGCCGACGTGCTGCGCAAAGCGGTGGGCAAGAAGGACGCCGAGCTGATCCGACAGGAGCTCGGGAAGTTCTCGACCAAGGCCGTCGCCAACGGCTTCCCGCCCAAGGTCATCGAGGACATCGCGGGCCAGATCGAGACCTTCGGCCGGTACGGCTTCAACAAGTCGCACTCGGTCGCCTACTCGATCCTCTCGTACCACACGGCCTACCTCAAGGCGCACTACGCACCGGAGTTCATGGCGGCCGTCCTCTCGGCCTGCATCGGCGACACCGACGCGGTCGTGAAGTACATCGCCGAGTCGCGTGACCTCGGGCTCGAGATCCTCCCTCCCGACGTCAATGAGTCGGGGTGGAAGTTCACCGTCATCGGCGACAAGCGGATCCGCTTCGGCCTGGGGGCCATCCGCAACGTCGGCCACTCCGCCGTCGAGTCGATCCTCGCCGCGCGCGCCGAGCGCCCCTTCACCTCGCTCTACGACCTCTGCGAGCGGATCGACCTCCGCACCTGCAACAAGCGGGTGCTCGAGGCGCTCATCCATGCGGGCGCGCTCGACGGCCTCGGCGGCCACCGCGCGCAGTTCGTCGCCGCCCTCGACGGCGCGATCCAGGCCGCCTCCCTCGCACAGGCGGAGATCGCCACGGGTCAGGGGTCGCTCTTCGGCGACCTTCTCGGCAGCGGCGAGTCGGAGGCCACCGCCGCGCCGCTGCAGCCGACCCTCCCGAACGTCGCCCCCTTCTCGGAGTCCGAACGGCTCACGCAGGAGAAGGCGATCCTCGGCTTCTACATTTCCGGGCATCCGCTCGAGCCGTTCCGCGCCGAGTGCGAGCTGCTCGCGACGCACACCGTCTCGCAGCTGGGCACGTGGACGCCGGATGCGATCGCGCTCGCCGGCGTGGTGACCGCCATCAAGCGGCAGGTGAGCAAGAAGTCGGGGAACGAGTTCGCCCGCCTCACCGTGGAGGACTTCTCCGGCGCGGCGGAACTCCTCGTCTTCCCGGAGGCGTGGGCCGCCATCGGGGACCGCATCCAGGCGGACATCCCCGTCCTGCTCAAGGGTGGCTACTCCCGGCGCGACCAGGACGCCGACAACCCCACCTTCATCGTGGAATCGGTCACCCGGCTCGCCGAACTGCGGGCCACCGGCCAGTTCGCGGTGCGGCTGGAGCTCGACGCGGAGACCGGGGTCCCCGCCGGGGTGATGCAGGATGTCCGGGCGATCGCCGAGGCCCATCCCGGGTCCGCCCCGCTGGAGCTACGTTGGAAGGGTCGGGACGGGGTCCCGGCGCGGATGCGTTCCTCGCTGCGGCTCTCGGCCGCCGGCCCCGCCCTCTCGGAACTGCGCGCGCTCCTCGGTGATGACCGGGTGAAGCTCGTGCGTGGAGGTTGACCATGGGAACGTCCGTACTCGAATTCGACAAGCCGATCGCCGAGCTGGAGCGCCAGATCGAGGAGCTCCGGCAGCAGGCCGAGGCGCAGAAGATCGACCTCGCCGCGGCAATCGCGCCGCTGCAGCAGAAGCTCGGGAGCCTCCGCAACGAGGTCTACCGGACGCTCACGCCACTGCAGCGCGTACAGGTGGCGCGCTCGGCGCGTCGTCCGTTCACGCTCGACTACCTGCGACTCGCCTTCAGCGACTTCATCGAGCTGCACGGTGACCGGGCCTTCCGCGACGACCCGTCAATCGTCGGCGGGTGGGCGCGGCTCGACGGCGAGACCGTGATGTGCATCGGGCACCAGCGCGGCCGAGACACCAAGGAGAACATCCACCGGAACTTCGGGATGCCGCATCCCGAGGGGTACCGCAAGGCGCTCCGCCTGATGAAGCTCGCCGAGAAGTTCCACGTACCGGTGCTGACCTTCATCGACACGCCGGGCGCCTGGGCCGGCATCGGTGCGGAGGAACGCGGCCAGTCGGAGGCGATCGCGCGCAATCTGATCGAGATGGCGCAGCTCACCGTCCCCATCGTCGCGACGGTCATCGGCGAGGGCGGGTCCGGGGGCGCCCTCGCCCTCGGTGTCGCCGACCGGATCCTGATGCTCGAGCACTCCGTGTATTCCGTCATCACCGTCGAGGGGTGCGCGGCAATCCTCTGGAAGGACGGGAAGAGCCCCGAGATGCGGGAGAAGGCCGCCTCGTCACTCCGCATCACCTCGGAGGACCTCGTCCGGCTCGGCATCGTCGATGAGGTCATCCCCGAGCCGCCGGGTGGCGCACACGCCGACCACGCTGCGACGGCGGCGGCGCTGCACGACGCGATTCTCAGGGCCGTCGACGAACTCCGTCGGCTCAAGCCCGACAAGCTCGTCCGCAAGCGGCGCGAGAAGTTCCTCAAGATGGGTGCGTTCACCGAGTGAGTCCCGCGTGACCGCACCCGCCGAGCCGACGGCCCCCGAGGCCACAGCCACGAGCGTCCCCACCACCCACCTCGTGGAGGTGGAGTTCAAGGGGAATCGCCGCGTCTTCTACTCGTGGACCGGCGAGGCCCCACCGTCGCTGCGCGCCGCCGTGATCGTGAAGGTCGAACGCGGTGAGGACCTCGGGCGCGTGCACAGCACGGGGGAGCTCGCGGAGCGCCGCAAGGCGGGGACCACCCACGGCAAGGCGTCGCCGGCGGAGCTGCCGTCCATCGTACGGCTCGCGACCCCACGCGAGATCGACACCGCCGTGCGCCTCCGTGCGGATGAGCACGCCGTGCGCCGCGCGGCGGTGGAGCTCGTGCGCGAGCTCAAGCTCGATATGAAGATCTCCGACACCGAGTGGCAGTGGGACCGGCGCCGACTCACCTGCTACTTCACCGCCGAGGCCCGCGTCGATTTCCGCGAGCTCGTCCGACGGCTCGAGCGTCGCTTCTCGACGCGGGTGCATATGTGGCACATCGGCGTCCGCGATGAAGCGAAGCGGCTCGATGGCGTCGGACGCTGTGGCCGCCAGTTCTGCTCGGCGAGCTGGCTCCCCGAGCTCCTCCCCGTGAAGTCGAGCAGCGCGAAGGACCAGCGCCTCTCGACCCTCAATCCCGCACAGATCTCCGGATCCTGTGGCCGCCTGATGTGCTGCCTCCGCTACGAGCACGAGTTCTACGTGCAGTCGCGCAAGCGGTTCCCCAAGGAAGGGAAGGTCCTGCAGACCTCAGCCGGCGAGGAGAAGGTCATCGCGAACGACATCTTCCGCGACCGCGTGACGCTGCGCCTCGCCTCGGGGGAGTCGCGCATCATCCCGCTCGCCCAGCTCCGCTACGAGCTCGGCGAGGCGCCGATGCCGGTCGAAGAGGAGCGGCCGGACGACAGTGACAGCGACGCAGAGGAACTGGAGGAGGCGCGCCGGCAGCCGCTCGTCCCGCTCGCGCGGGCGGAGCGCGCGCCACGCGCCGCGCCGCCTCGCGCGCCGCGGACAGACACACGGTCGGACGCGAGCCGCGGGCCGCGCCGTGACGAGCGCCGTGACGAGCGCCGTGACGAGCGCCGTGACGAGCGTCGGCCCGAGCGTCGGCCCGAGCGCCCCACCGCCAGCCGGCGCCCAGAGCGC